>JAWOIM010000655.1:0-12174 GCA_046484685.1 Chloroflexota bacterium
GTTGACATGATTTTCCTTTACGTAACTGCTAGCTTGAACTGCGTCTTGACATTAATGATTTTGTATACACAGATAGGGGAAACACGGATATTTTTTACTGGGTTTTTGGCCTTATCGGTGTTCCTTCTCATCCCTGTATACCCCTTTTTGATGACGTCAAGTAGTCACCAATCGGATACGAACCGGCCGCGTTCCCGTTCTTTGTCGGCGGCCAACTGCTGTTTGAGTTGGGCATACACCTGGCGGGCCAATTCATCAACATCGACTGTTTCCTTTGCTTCATCTTCTGCGTTGGTGTCAGATTCGGCCGACTCTTCACGTTGCTCTACGGCAGCCCCCATCGTCTCTGGCTGCCGCTGGATATAGTTGCTGCTGTTTGCGGCAGGCGCCGGTGGCGCTGCGGCCGAATCCGGCGGCTGCTGGCCAATAAGCTGCCATAAATCGGCCGGTAAATCCCCGATTTCTGTCGGCACCAACTGCGCTGCCTCTTTCTGACGCTGAATGACCGGTGGCGGTGGTGTTTGACTTTCACTAGTCGCAGCCGGCAAGCGTGGGTCACCCGGCAAAGGTAGGTCATCCGGTAGAGTGGGGGCAGGTGGCAGAGGCGACAGGACAGACGGCCGTTCAGGTCGGGGCCGGCGCGGCCGCAGCAAGGGCACGGAAGAGTCGGTGGGCCTCCCCGGCGGCACCTGGGCCAATCGTTCTTGGACAGAACTGTCAGTTGCCACTGTCCCAGGTGCGGGGATCGGGGCTGTTGGTTTGCCCACAGCAGCAGATGCCGGGGTTGGTACAGACGCCAGCCGCTGTACCGGCCAGGCTTCTTGCAGGGGAAGGGCTGAGTTTGTGGGTAACGGTGTGTCATCAACGGCCGTTTCTAACCCCGCTGCCCCCACTTCTTCTATCCCGGCCGCTGCCGGCGCAGTAACAGACTTGGCTGGGGGCCGGTGGTCTGCTGCGGTCGTGGGTGTTTGTGCCCGGCCGGGACCACGCTCGGAGCGGCCAGGGGCAGCCTGTTTGTCCGGCTCAGGCGGCAATTCGGTCTCTGGTGCCGGCTGTTTCGGCATAGTAGGCGACTCAGCGGCACTGGTGGGAAGCGTGTCAGGTGCAGCGGCCGGGGCTGTCTCCTCGGCAACCAGGCGCTCTTTGTGTCGCTGCATAATTGTTTCCAGCCGCTGCCAGTTCCGATCTTCTTTGGGTGGGGTGGCTGCCGGTTCTTGCTCTGCGGGTGGGGAAACCGGTGCGGGCGTGACGGCCGTTTCCGGCTGCCGCTGTATGATCGGCGGAGGTGTTGGCTTAGAGGCATCTTTGTTTCGCGTAGTCAATGACGCTGGCTCCCCAACTTTCTCTGACGATGCTAAGCGTGCTGGTTTATCAGACGGTGGGCCAGCAACAGGCGATGGGCCAGCAGCAACTGATGGGCTATCAGGCGCGGAGACGGACCGGGGCTGCACCATCGTTCCCAGGCGCTGCCACAGCCGGGTCAGCAGATGGGGTTTGTCGCCTGGGCTGGCCGGTTTATCGGGCTGGCGCTGAATGGGGGAGGCCGTGGGGCCAATAGTCTCGCTTGTTGGAGGGACTGCGGGATTGGTAACGGCCGTTTGCCCACCTGTTACCTGCTGGCTGGGTGGCTGCGCTGCCGGCGTGGGTCTGGGCGTGGCCCCGGATGGGGGCCCACCAGGTGGGGCCTCAATTGCCTGGGGGACATTCCCCGTAGACCAGACAAACGCCTTGACCGGATTGGGATCGGACGATACGGCCGTTGGGCTGCTAAAATCGGCCGTCGTGCGAAAAATAGCGGCCATGTTGGCGTGCTGCCGCAGCCGCCTGACTAAAGGGTTTGCCTGAGAACGTCGTTGTTTTGCCATCGTCATGTAGAAACAGTCACTTCACCGCAGGCCAATTCCAACGTTTGAATAGCCACGCTGTTGTCGCTGGCATTCAGTTGTGGCCCGGTCCACTTGATGGGGTAGGCACCAACCAAATCCCAACTCATTACTTTGTCTTTCATCGAATTCAGCAGCGTGACCGTTACCTGTTTGCGTTCAAAGCTTTCGCTCATCGTCTGGATACACCAGTCGTACAAGGCCGTGCTGCCCACGCCATTTTTAAGCGTCAGTTTGGCCCCTTTGCGCTGGCCGGGAAGTTGGTGGGTGAAGGTGTTTAGGCCACCCTCTTTCACTTCCTCTACGTCCCATTCAATGACCGGCACAGAACATTCCGTAAAGGCCGCCTGGGGCGCACCGCCAATTTCTACAATAAAACGAAAAGCCGCATTGGATGACTGACGCAGTTCTACTATACTCATTTATCTTATATACCCTAGAGAAACCGGGTTTTTAGCGGACGGACATAGATCGCTCAAGATTGCGCCACAGAAAAACCCGGTTTCTGGTTAGAAACTCTGTCTATAGCGTTCTCTTTCCCGCTCAAGGGCCAGGTCACGTCGCCACAAGGCTGCTACCTTTTCCGTTACCTGGCGTACCAGTTCGGGTGATGGTTTGCCGTTTTTGGCTGATTTGGTCTGGGCGGCTTGTTCTGTTGGGGCCATTGTTTCTGTTACCCTGATGGGTCTCCCAAGGGGGCTGTTTGCACCTGAAAAGCAGTATGACAGGTTGGGCATACAGCGCCCACAACAACGCGTTCACCGCTGTTCAGCCGCAGATACAGTTCCTGCAGGTAGGCCAGATCGGAGGCAAACAGATGTTCAATGTGGGTTGGGGTAACGGCCGTGATGCTGCCTAAGGCCGTTATCACCCGGCTCAACAATAAAATGGGCAGATAAGATTCATTAACCTGCACCCGCTCATCGTTCATCGTTTCCACTTCATCAATCGCCAGGGCCAGCCGCATCCGGCCCTGAGTGTATACCTGCCCCTGCTCATCTACGTAGCCTCTGGGAAGTGAGAATTCAACTTCTGTTTTCATAATTTAAACAAAACGTGTAAGGGTGTGCCAACCTGGCACACCCTTACGGCATTTATTGCACGCGCACGATGTACTCATGGGCAATGGTTAACTCTTCTACACCAATCTCATTACTGTCTGCTTTGGGCTGCGGGCCGCTAACCTTTACCGGCCACGCGTTTTCGAAATTCCAGCGGGCAACCACATCCAGGTGCTGGTCGTACATCATCACTGAACCATTATGGCGGGCATCATCTACATCGCCATCTTCGACCTGCTTGCGCCAGTCCCAGATGTCCATGCTGCTGGTAATGCCCCGCTTCAGGACAATGTTGTCCCATTTCAAACGTCCCGGAAGTTTCATCACGATTTCCTGGCCGGCTTCTGTGGTGACTTTGTGTTCAATTACCTCTTGCTCAGAGCCTAAGCCAGAGCATTCAGTAAAATAGCCGCTGACAATGCCCTGTATTTCAATGCCGAAATGAAAGCCAACAAGTGGGTCTTCTCGATTTGCCATTTGTAAGTCTCCTTTAAAATGACGATGGACGATAGACGATGGACCATCGTTCGTCGTCTGCCGTCCATTGTCCAAATCCTACGATTCCGCATCTGCACCGACCCATTGGCTCAGGCGCAAGATGACAAATTCTGCCGGTTTGACCGGGGCCATGCCTACCTCGATGATGAGCTGACCCAGGTCACGAATCTCGTGGGGGTTGAGTTCCTCATCACACTTGACGTAAAAGGCTTGCTCCGGTGTGGCCCCAAACAGCGCCCCGCCACGCCAGACAACGCGTAAGAAGGCGGTAATGTCACGCCGTACTCGTGCCCACAGGTTGCTGTCGTTGGGTTCAAAAACCACCCACTGCAAGCCCATGTCCAACGATTGGCCAACCTGGCTGAACAGACGGCGCACATTAATGTAGCGCCAGGAGCCGTCGCTGCTCAGGGTGCGGGCACCCCACACACGAATGCCACGACCGGGAAAGCTGCGAATGCAGTTGACGCCGATGGGATTGAGGGTGTCCTGTTCCCCTTTGGTCAGGTCAATTTCCAGATTGGTGGCCCCCAGAATTACTTCATTAGCCGGAGCCTTGTGAACGCCGCGCTCGCTGTCGGTCCGGTTGTAGATGCCAACCACATGGCCGCTGGGCGGCACGAATTTACTGGTGTTAGGGCTATCGCTCAGATCGGGTACTTCGATCCAGGGATAGTACATGGCGGCATAGGAGGTATCAAAGTTGACGTTGTCCCGCCACGCTTTGACTTCCTGGGCGTTCAGATTGGGCGGAGTATCTAAGACAGCAAAGCGATACTGCATATTTTCGCAGTGGGTAATCATGGCCGCCTGGATCTGTTTTATTCGTGTTTGGGCGGTGCTGGAGCCGTCATAGCCGTAAAAGAGATCGGGGCAGACCAACAGACTGACGTCAGTCAGGGCCTCTAAGCCGTTGATGCCCGTGCGTTCGGCGGCGTCGCCAATGAATATTTTAGCCGATATGGGGTCGCCGGCCGCTTCTGGTTCGGGCGGATTGTTGTCTTCTTTGTCATCCTTACCCTCATCCCCTTTATCTTTGTCGGCCGCTTTTTTTGCTGTTGACCGGGGAATGGGTTTGGATCTGGGTTTTGGCATCTCTTCCAGGGCCAACAGACTGGTGACGTAACAGGAGCCGCCGCCATTATTAAAGTAGCCGTAAACCGCATCGGGCAAACAAGCCCCTTCGACGAATCCCCCAAATATATTGTTGTATTGGGTCCAGTTGGTAACAAGCATCGGCTTGCCCAGAACGGACTCGCGCACTTCGTTACCACCGGGGTCGGCAAATTTGATGCTGGCTTCGGCCGTAATGCCAATAAAAGCGGTGATAGACGTGCCGGCCGCCTCGATTGGCTTGGTACCTTTGTCTACTTGTTCAATGTAGACACCGGGAGTTGCATATGCTACAGCCATATTTCACACTCTCTACTTGGGGCCGGTTGCATGTGAACGGGCCACCCTAAAATGATTCTCTGTTCAGTAATCGGTAATCCGTAATGTCGCTGCGCGACCGCTTCGCGTACGGTAATCGGTTAACCGTTAACCGATTACCGTTTACCGTTAACCGGCACAGGGTGGGGCACGACATTGTACAAGCGGAAATGGTATCATTGCTTACCTCCAAAATCGTTACAAATCAATGTTGTAATCGCCCTCCTTAAGGGGGAGGGTAATGGTGCGTTCTTGAGGTTTGCCCTTCTCCGGCCAGGCGATGAGGGTGAATTCTCCCGGATACAGACCGCCCAGACGAAAACGGCCGTCTCTATCTGTGGTGTCTACAAACCCGGTGCCTTTGATGGCCACCTGAATGTCAGGCTGGGGGCTGCCTTTTTGCAGCACGTAGCCGCCAATATAAATTTTCTCCGAGGCCAGGCCGGCGTCTGGATCCAGGCTTTGCCGGCGCGGGTCGGGTGAGAGTCCGGCACGTAGGGTAAACGTATGCACCGCCGGTCCACTCACTTCCGCCCAGGGATCAATAGCAATGGTGAGCAGGTAGGAGATGCTGGGGCGCAGTTCGTTATCCAAAGCGCTCCACACTTCGGCCGGATTGGTCAGTTTGTCATGGCTGGCCACACGCCCGGTCACGTCAAATTCCTGTGTCTTCATCTCGCCGACTAAAAACTCTTCGGTGATGATCGGATTGCGGAACAAGGCCCGCAGCAGGCGCGACAGCAGACGGTGTTCGTCATCCGGTTTGGCGGCCCAGGTGGTAATCATATAGTAACAATCGACGCGGAAGGGAGTGCGCTTGAGATGGGCCATGTCGATACGGCCGTTGCCGTTCTTTTTAATTGTTTCCCATTGATGCTGGCGCAGTGTTACGTTTTCGCGCACATCATAGAGGAAGAAATTAACGGTTGGCCTGGCCAGTTTCGCACTCCACTCGCGGGTAGGCTGCTCAAACTTGATGTCGATTTCCCCATTCTTGATAGGAATCCCGGCAATCAGTAGTTTTTTGATTGATTCATCTAAGTCGGCGATCATGGTGTGAATTTCCTGTTCAGCAGACTTTATCGGGTACTCCACAGATTTCGCAGATTTCACAGATTTTTTGTCCTATAATCTGTGAAATCTGTGTCATCTGTGGACTGTTGTTTAATTAGCCCTGTAATTCTTCGTCTTCGTCCATTTCTTGGGCCTGGACCAGTTCCTCTTCTTCTTGCATTTGCACCATTTCCTCCTCTTCTTCTTGGCGCTGGAGGCTGTCGGGTTGGGTCATGACCTGGTTGGCTACCTGGTCGGCTTCGGCTTCATACTGATCGTGGGGATCGTTGACGGCCATTTTTCCCTGGACGGCGGGTGCGGCGGCTCCTTGCTGGGCCACGTGGGTCAATTCGTGGGCAATGAGCTGTTGGCCAGCGCTGCTGGCCGGATCATAAGCCCCCTCCCTGAAGAAAATATCGCTGCCGGTGGTAAAGGCTTTGGCCCCCAACTGGTGTGAAAGCTGGTTGGCCTGGCTGTCGGTGTGAACGGTGACGTCGCTAAAATCGTGCCCCATGGTGGCTCCGGCTTTCGTGGCCATTTCTTCGTCCAATCCCTGGCCGCTGCCGCGCTGCCGGTTGATGGTTTCAGCCGTTTCTTCACCCAGCTCGGTCGGGCCGCTGCCGCTGCGTTGGGCCAAAAAGCGCTGCACGGCCGTATTGCCCACCGTTTGCTGCAGTTGCTGGACGGTGGCCGGGTTCATTTGACGCTGTGTGGGATCGGCCGTAACCGGGGCGTTTTCCTTACGAGGCGGGTTTGTTTCCCGGGACGGTTTCGGCTTCACTTTTCCTTTTTCTTCAAAACTATGTTCAGATGTCATTATTTCCTCCAGGATGACTGCTCACCACAACGTTCTCTATATCTCTCCGCGCTCTCAGCAAAATCTGTGCTGGAGTCTGGCGAATTTTAGACCTGCGAGGTTTCCACCTCTGTGGTAAATGGTACATTGAGGATAAAAACCTCGCAGGTCTTCTCTGGTAAAATGCAAAACGCCAGTGTCCAGCTCTGTGGTTATCTCCGTTCAGGTAAGGTAAACAGACGGTCTTCAACCAGCCGCCCGATTTTCTGATACTCGCGGCGGGTGGCGTGCAGCAAGTGGGCCATGCTTACCGGCTGTTGCCCTTCGGCGGCCAGGAAGGCGGCTGCCAGAATAATATTGCGAATGTTGCCGCCGGTGATGGGGTAGCGGGCGGCCAGCAGCGTAAAGTCCAGGTCTGGGGCCAGCGGCGTTTCCGGCGGAAAGTTCACCTGCCAGATACGCTCCCGGTCGGCCGCCTCCGGGAAGGGGAATTCAATAGCAAAGTGCAGGCGTCGGGTAAAGGCTTCGTCCAGGTTGGCCCGCAGATTGGTCGCCAGAATAACCACGCCATCATACGCTTCCATGCGCTGCAATAGATAGCTGATCTCGATATTGGCGTACCGGTCATGGCTGTCTTTGACCTCCGACCGTTTGCCAAAAATGGCGTCGGCTTCATCAAAAAAGAGAATGGCATTGCTGGTAGCCGCCTCGGTAAAAATGCGGTCCAGATTCTTTTCCGTCTCGCCGATATATTTGCTTACCAGCAGGGAGAGGTCTACCTTATATAGATCCAGCCCCAACTCGCCGGCCATAATATCGGCCGACATCGTTTTGCCCGTGCCCGATTCCCCGGCAAACAGGGCGCTTAAGCCTTTGCCTAAGGCCAGTTTACGGTCAAAACCCCAGTCGCCATAAACGGTAGGACGCTGGCGCACCATGTTGACCATCTCCTGTAGCTGGCTGCGGGTATCAGAGGGTAAAACAATATCTGCCCAGGCGTAGCGCGGCTGAATTTTAGCCGCCAGCGCGGCCAGATTTTGGTTAGAGTGGCGGCGGCTGGCGGTGAAAAGGTGGTCGGTACTGAGTGGCTCTCCCTGCCAGTGGGCCAGATCGTGGGCAGTGGCGATAGCGTCTTCAATCTGTCCGGGGGAGAAGCGAAAGTGGGTGGCTACGGCCGTTAAATCCAGCGTTGTGTCGCCGCCCAGGTGCGTGTGCCAGATGTGCAAACGGCCGTTAAAGTCAGGAGCAGCAAAGGAGACGGCAAAGACGCGGCGCGGGTAAGGCCGGCCGGCGGGCTGCCAGTTTACCTCGCTGGCGGCAATGATGGTGTGAGGATAGGCCATCAGACCGGCCAGAATGGGGTGGGGTAAACGGCCGTCCTCCAACAGGGACGCCCAGTGGGTGAGGTAGAGAGTGGCCTGGTGCAGACGGCCGTCGCGCAGCACGCACTCTATCAACTCGGCCGTGTTCTCATTTGGCTGCGTCATGGTTTGCAGATCGACCAGAAGCAGAGGTTGGCCGTTGGCCTGGGCCAACTGCTGGGCTGCTTCTTGCCGGCCGCTACCGTAGCCGCCCTGGAAAATAAAAAAGGGTGGCCGGTCGTTGTCCTCAGGAATGGTATTGACCTGAACCAGGCGGGCCAGAAAGTCGGCCGGGACGCGGGCTGGTGGAGGCAAGTTGATCGGGGATCTGTCTGGCTGGGGCAGCAGGTGGGCCGCCCCCGTTAGTTTCGGATCTATCTGTTCGTCTTCTAGTAAATAGGCAACGATGTGGGCATACGGCCGTATCGTTTGGGCCAGAAATTCTTTGTCATCCTCGTCTACGCGCAGCAGCCGTGATTGCGTGAGACGGCCGTTGGGGCCAAAAAGCCGGCGCAGACGAAGCTTGTGTGAGAAGCTGTCGGTAAGCAAATTGAGAATCAGGTCGATAGACGGCCGTTTGCGCGTCACGTCATCCTGTAAATAGGCGTAGAGTTGGGCATAACGAGGGTCCAGTTCTGGTGCCAGCACCAGTAAAAAGGCTTCGGTTTCTTCTGTGGTTAAGGCAAATGCCTGCGTCATCTCGTCCAGCCGCAGCACCAGACCCTTTTCCCGGCTAAGGCGAGTTTGGGCCTGCCACTCGGTACGGGCCTGGGAGATTTGTTCGGCCCAGGACCAGCTCTGTCCGTTGCTCGCTGCGCTCTGTCCGTTAGCCATGGACCAACCATGCTGGCCCATGCCCTGCTGCAACAGCCCGTCTACCTGTTCGTCAGAGATATACAGCCCGCGAAATTCATCGCTGGGGTCAAGCCCATTGGCGCGGGCACGGGCAACGGCCCACTGCACGCGAAGATCCACAACAGCCAGTCCGGCCAGCAGATGGGCCTGACTGTCGTTAAAGGGCACAACGCTGTTTTTAATCAGACCAGTCACGGCAAATTTTTTCCTTGTATTGGCTCAAACCTATCATTTCCGGCATTGGGGTTGAGGTAACGGGCCACAATGGGACCAATATCGGCTACATCGGCAAAATAATGCTGCCGCTCACTCTGCACATGGCGAATCCATCCACGCCATATACCCATTTGCGATGGCTCGTCGGCATAGCTGTTATGGTTTTCTTTCCAGATGCGAATGACAAAGGAGTGAGCTTCTTTCTCAAACTGGGCCATCGTTGTCGTATCAGACCGGTCATCCATTTGTTAACCTGCTTTATTCTCAGATGATGGCTAACAACCATCCATATTATCATGCACAATCGGTTGGTTTTAGTATAAAGAGAGGACTCACAAAACTCTCACAAGCCGTCTGGCAGGAGCGAGTAGCGGTCGGAGAGATTGGGGTGGCTTTAGGGAATAGCCGTTCAAACTGTAGCTGCCGCCGCTCAACACGCCCGCGTCCGCCTGGCCGATGGACCCTCCTAGGCTGTAGTCGCCGCCGCTCAGGGCCGTATGGCCGCCGCCGCAAACAGTTAAAAGACGTGCGTTTTGCTAACTGCGTTATAATAATAGAAGGGTGGTTACGGCTGCATGAGTAGCAAACGCACATCGGCTTATGAGCATGGAACTCAGAATCAACTTACTAGGCGGCCTGACTATCGAACAGGACGACCGGCCCGTCACCGGCCTGATCACGCGCAAAGCGGAAGTCCTGCTGGCTTACCTGGCGCTGGAACGACGGCCTCACGCCCGCGAGATGCTGGCCACGCTGCTGTGGGATGATCGCACTCAAAAACAGGCCCTCTCCAACTTGCGCACGCTCCTGACCAGCTTGCGCGAACACCTCGGCTCTTACCTGGCCATCACCCGTGACACTGTTGCTCTGCAAGATGAGAATGTCTGGCTGGACGCGCGACGCTTTGAGGAAATGCTGGCGTCTCAGAAGCAGGCGGCCGCGCCCGATATCCTAATCCTGGAAGAAGCGCTGGCCCTTTACCGGGGTGATTTCCTGGAAGGGGTTTTCGTTCGTGAAAGCCGGGAGGTTGAAGCGTGGACGATTGCCGTCAGGGAGCGGCTACGACAACAGGCTGTGGAAGCCCATTTTCAATTAGCCGGCCATTATCTGCACCGCCTGCAATATGCCCACGGTATCGGCCACGCCCAGGAATTGATCCGGTTGGAACCGTTCCGAGAGAGCGGTCACCGGCTGCTGATGCGCCTGCTGGCCCGTAACGGACAGTCCAATGCGGCCCTGGCCCACTATGAACGCTGCCGCCAGACGTTGGATGACGAGCTCGGCGTGACCCCGGCCGCCGAGACAACGACTCTGTATGAGCGCATTCTGCGGGCCAAACAGCCGTCAACTCACCAACTGCCAATACAATTGACGCCTTTTATCGGCCGGCAAGACGAGCTGGCTGCCATTGGGCGCCGCCTGGACAATCCTGCCTGTCGTCTACTCACTCTCGTGGGTGCGGGCGGCGCCGGCAAGACGCGGCTGGCCCTACAGGTGGCCGGTGAACGTCGCGGCGATTATCTCAACGGCGTCTTTTTTATCCCCCTGGCGGATGTGACGCCGTCTACCCTAACGGCCGTGATTGCTACGACGTTGGGCCTGACGCTAGAGGGGAAAACGCCGGCGCAAAAGCAGCTAGTGGACTACCTGCGCGGTCAGGAAGCGCTGCTGCTATTGGATAACTTTGAACATTTGGATCTATCGGGAGATTGGCATCCGCTCCGGCCTGGCTACTGCCCTGGGCAACCTGGGCGATGCTTGTGTGCAGCTAGAGAAATACGCGGAAGCGGAAAGCTGCCTGCGTGAAGGGTTGCAAGTGGCTGTAGAAGCAAAAGACACGCCCAATGCGCTCCTGGCCCTGACGGGCATTGGCTACCTGCTGCTGGCTACCGGCGAAGACGACTGCGCTTTACCGCTGCTCCTATTTGCCCGGGAACACCCCAAGAACCGGCCGTGGACCAAAAAGAAAGCGGCGCATTACCTGGCGCAAATTCTCCCCGGCTTGACGGCCGTTAAACAAGCCCAGATTCAGGCCCAAAGCCGTTCCTTAACCCTCGATGACCTCATCCAAGAGTTCTTAGCCTAAGACGTTTCATCCTCAAATCCCCCAAAAACCAGACACCCATTCGCATTAAGCGTTTTTTAAGCGTTTGCTTTGCTATTCTGTGGGGGCGCTTATTTCTAACTGAATTGGCTCTTTTTCATAAAGAGCCGCCAAACCTACAAGGAGATAAATCATGAGCAAGCAGGCAAAAGTGCAAACATTTTTTGATGGGTTTCTCGATCCACTGGAAGGCGCCATCTCGTTCCGCAAGTTTGAGGAGCCGGCCCTGGGTCTGGAGATAATGAACAGGCAAGGCAAGATAGCGGTTCGGGCCGTTGATCGTAGCGGCGGGCGCAAGCTGGACGTAACGCCTGACAACGAGGAGATTGGCCCCTTCGTCATCGAATTCGCCGATGCAAGTAGGGAGCTAGAAGCATTTCGCGAGAACCGGTCGGCGACGTTTGTCACCAAAAAAGGAGAGGAGTCATACATTCTGACAATTACGCCTCAGTAGAGAGAAAGCATCGGTTTGCGCCCGGTCATAACGGACCGGGCAAAAACCAGTAAGGGATGCGGTTGAACAATCCATTCCAGGAGGAATTATGAATTACGTTTATTATAGTGTAACCGGCCGCCAGCCTTACAGAATCATGTTGTTCTTATTCATTGTGATGGCCCTGTGGTTGGCGGGCCGGGGCAATCCAATTCACAGCGCCAACGCCATTATCTACGTCAACCACGCCGCCGGCGGCGACAACAATGGCCTCAATTGGACCGACGCCTACACCGACTTGCAAATGGCGCTGGCCCATGCCGATCCCGGCGACGAAATTTGGGTAGCGCAAGGGATTTACATGCCGGCTGCCACCATTGACCCGTCTATCAGTTTTGACCTGCCAAATGGTGTGGCCCTTTATGGCGGCTTTACCGGCATCGAAACAACGCTTGATCAGCGCAATTGGTGGTCCAATCTGAC
>JAWOIM010000662.1:0-12421 GCA_046484685.1 Chloroflexota bacterium
GTCCTGCGTCTTCCGTCACCTTCTCAGAAATTGGCCGCTACCGCTCCTCGGCAAACAGCTCTGACAGGGCACGATCGATATTAAAAAAGAGGGGAATGCGATGGATAAAACCGGCGGCCACGTCCTGTGGCGTCAGGGGAAAGGCTTCGGGCAAAATCACTTCATCCGGGTGCAGCGCGGCATAATAGTTCAGCCCGTCCACATACCCGGTCATGACGGCCTGCACGTCCGGCGGGATGGTCTCATATTCCTGATCCACCACTTCCCAGATGCGCAGCAGTTGCACCATGTAGTCGTTGGGGGCCGCGTCCGGGCCATAAGCCAGGCCCAGCATCCCTCGCGCTGCCAGAAAGGTTTGCTGGATAGTGTAAAAATCATCCTCGGCGTGGGCATAGGCCAGGCCAAAGGCGGCATCGGCATCCCGTTGGCCAAAGATGTGGGGCACGCCCCAGCTATCACGCAAAATCTCGACTTCATAGCCTTCTCTGGCCTCTGCCAGGGGGGACAAATCAACGCGAAAGGGCCACACGCCCTGTGGCCAAAAAATAATGGCCGCGGCCAATGCCAGCAGCCCTAACAACAAAAAAGAGAGTCTAAATAGCCGTTTCTTGGTCATCATTTTATCACGGATATTGGCCAACCTTTGCCGGTCACTCCTCTTCAGTTTCACTAGCAGTATACCAGTCACGTAGGAATAGAAATAATTCTTCCAGGTTAGTTATTGTCGAGGCCTCTGGCTCATCTTTGCCTGGCAAATGTACATGGTTGGGAGAAGTTGGAACATCTGGCCAGTGAGGTGCATTGTCCCAACGCCGCCTCAGCGTACCATCTGGCTCCATCCACTGATAAGCATATTTACGACTTTGATCTGTAAACAGGTAATCACGGATGGCCAATCGGCTGTCATCCTGCATTAGTGCAGTAACATGTAGCAGGTAAGCTTCGCCTTCTTGCTCATAGCGAGTCACTTGCCATGATTGAAACAGGGCAGTATATTGATCAAATAGATGGAGCATGATTTATTGCTCAGTAATGAACAGTAATAGCACTCAACTGAGATTCAACTTGAACTATAGCGCGACTATACCACTCCCACGTCACAAAATCATCATCCAGTTCGATATTTTCCTGCCCTAGAGCCTCATACTGTTGGCGCATTTCAGTAAAAGACCGGTTCCATTTTCGTTCTATTTGCTGAGCAGCACTGCGATAATGAGCCAGGCGTCCCAACAATATCATACGGGCCTGCTGACGGGCAGCATCCATTGGGTCTGCATATCCCAATGACTTCAGGACAGATTCGGTTGTATAAACTTTAGATTGGTTTGTTGCTTTTCCGTTCATGGTTAATAATTATAGCAGAAGTATCTACTTTAGCGGACAATACTGTAAAATTCAGGAGACATGTATGCAAGCAAAAGGCACATTTGCAGTCAATCTAAAACCGCTTGAGACGTATGCCCAGGGACATGACGATTTGAATCTGGGGCGAATGTCGATTGATAAAACATTTGAGGGGGAGTTGCAAGGAACCAGCCAGGGGGAGATGTTAACGGCCGTCACTCCCACCCAGGGTTCGGCCGGTTATGTGGCCATTGAGCAGGTTCAAGCGACGCTACACGGCAAGTCCGGCAGTTTTGTGCTGCAACACAGCGGCCTGATGAATGGCGGCCGGCAGCAGCTTATGCTCCAGGTCGTGCCCGACTCCGGCAGCGGCGACCTGACCGGCCTGTCCGGCGACATGCATATTGAGATTAAAGACGGGCAGCATTTCTACGAATTTGACTATACTTTTGATGCAGAGTAACCGGTGAGCAGTTATCGGTTAACCGTTGACCGATTACCGATTACCGGCCGGTTGCAGCGTCAGGCGCTCAACGGCCGTTTCCTCCACCCCCTCCCTTGTAAACGGCAGCCGGAAATACTCCCCATCCAGCCAAAGCGGAATCATATCATCATAATGGCGGTGGCCGGGATGGCCGCTCTGGCCGGTCGTATTAACGGCCAGCGTCTGGTCCAGGTTGGCCAAGTCAAAAATTACGCGCATGGAGACATGGCCGGTCACGGCCGCCGGATTGCTCCAGCTCCAACTGTTGGCGTTGACAATACTGCGCCCGCCGTCGGCCGGGAAGGGGCCGCGATTGACCAGCGACTCAATGGGACCGATGCCACTTTGCCCCAGGGGTGTGCTGGCAAAAGTGGCTGTATGGATACGGCCCCAGGTCCAGGTTTCCATCGAGCCGCCCACATTTTCCTCAAACCAGGCGATAGTGTCGGCCATTGTTTCCAGGGCTATCGCTTCCCGCGAGCGGCCGGTAGCCGTCCAAAGGAAATGGTCCGGCTGGAGGGCTACCTGGTGGAGCAAGGTCTTGCTGCCGGAAGCCAGCCAGTTGACCATCGCCTCATCCCCTAGCTGGTCGAGCAGCAGTTCGTAGGCCAGTTTCATGGTAAAAATTTCAAAGAGGGCAGCCGGCACGCTGTCCCGCTGCAACTGCCGATCCCAGCCCTGGAACTGGTCCAGGGCGGCCTGGATTTGCGGGTCGTCGCTGTTCAGGCTGAGCAGCAAAGGCATAAAGCTGTCGGCCAGCATTGAATAGCTGTCGTTTTGAATACGGCCGAAATCCTCGCTGCTCAACTTACCACCATTGTCGATAACGGCCGTTAGCATCTCCTCAATGCGCTGCGCCCGGTCCCCTTCCGCCCAGTAAACGCCCAAAAAGTGAGGGTAGCTCTCATCGACCACGGCGTTATTGGCCGTCACAATGTAACCCTGCGGCGGGTTGTACAGGCTGGGCAGCTCCTCGTAGGGCACCCAGCCGGACCATTCATATTCATCCGTCCAGCCGGGCATAGGCAGCAGGCCATCTCCATTTTGTGGCCGGATGGGGACCAGGCCCGGCATCTGGTAGCCGATATTGCCCTCCACATCGGCGTAGACAAAATTTTGGGCCGGCGAGTCCCAATAGCGCAGGGCTTCGCGGAACGCTTCGAAATCCTGAGCCTGATTGAGCATTAAGACGGATTGAAACAGGCGCGACTGGTCCTGGGCCGTCCAGCGGAAAGCGAGCAGATCTTCCACATCCTGGGCGGCGGCCACGCCCTCGTTGATGATGGGGCCAAAATGGGTCAGACGGACGGCCAGGACCACGTCTTCGCCGCCGTTGACCTTGATGACCTCCTCAATTACTTCCATGTTGCGCCATTCACCCATGTACTCATATTGGTGGCTGTCGTCGGGATTGACGCGGATGACGTAGAGGTCCTGCGTATCGTGGCCTACGTTGGTGACGCCCCAGGCGATACGGCCGTTATGCCCCACCACCACCCCCGGCACCCCGGCAAAGGTAAACCCAACTACGTTCCAGCCCGGCGCGTGCAGCCCGACCTGATACCAGATGGAAGGCATCTGGATACCCAGATGGGGATCATCGGCCAGCAGCGGCAACCCTGATTCAGTATGCTGACCGCCCACCACCCAATTGTTGCTGCCGGCAAAGGGGGACGCCCCTAAAATGCCGTTTTCCGGCAGGTGGCCGGCGATACGGGTGTTGACCCGTGACCAATCAATGGGGCTGCTGCTGGTGGGCTGTGTACCCCCTGTGGCCGTGCCAGGCACGATGGTTGGGCGCCGCTCGTAGGGGTAGGTAGGGCTGAGCAGAGCGGCCGTATCCTCCCCCACCGCCTGTATCAAATCAACGCGCCACAGCTCACTGCGCCAGTTGCCGCTCAAATCATTGGCCATCACCACCCCCCAATTGAGCGTATGCAGCGGCGTCCACGGCTCAATCTCCCACGGCTCGTTGACCAATTCCAAAATTGTATGGTTGAGAGAGAGGGCATTTCGGTTTTCTTCGATATAGGCGTTGACACCCGCACTGTAGGCGTCTAAAATCGGCATCAGATGAGGCGTTTCTTGCTCGTGATAAGCCAGCAGTTCCCGCCCCAGCCGGTTCCAGCCCATGGTGCGAATAAAGGTGTCGGCTTCTACTGTGGACGCACCCGTAATTTCAGACAGTCTTCCCTGGCTGATATAGCGCCATACTTCCATCTGCCAGAAGCGATCTTGAGCCTCGACATAGCCCTGGGCAAAAAAGAGGTCATGCTCGTTTTCGGCATAAATGTGGGGAATGCCGTACTGGTCACGCACCACCTCGACCGGCGCTTGCAGACCGGGTACGGTAATATTGCCGCTGGTTTGGGGAAACGGCCGTCTGACCAGCAGCAGCCCCACAATAGCCACAATGATGACGAGAATAAACAAAATGCCTACAATAGAGAGCAGTATAGAAATAGCGCGGTTCATCTAGTCCTCCAACAGGATATAGTAAATGGTCGCCTATAATACAACATTTTTCGGAATTGATCCGACTATTTGGGCCATGAAACGTAGTGCGTAGTGCGTAGTGCGTAAAACGTACTGTTCTTTTTTGTTACGTTTCACGCTTCACGTTTTACGTTTCACGCTTCACGCTTTACGTTTTACGTCTCACGCTTTCAGGTATAATTCATCATGATTTTTCAACACCTTCTATTTCTGCTGCTCGGCTTCCTGGTAGGCATTATCATCAACAGTCTGGCCGATACCCTGCCCCAACGGCGCGGGCTGAAACCACCCCACTGCCCCCATTGTGACTATCGTTACCCGGTGGCCCAGCGTTCGGTGACGCTGCGCCTGCTGCTGGGCGTGCGCCAATGTCCCCAATGTGGGCAGCCCGTTGCCCTGCGCGGGCCGCTGGTTGAGGGCAGCACGGCTCTCATTTTTGCCCTACTGCCGGCTCTGTTCAGCAATTGGCCCAATCTGCTTATCAATGCCCTTTACATTGCCGTCCTGATTCTAATCATCGTCATCGACCTGGAGCATCGCCTCATTCTGGACGTGGTGACGCTGCCCATGACCGGCCTGGCCTTGCTTTTTAGCCTGGCGTTGACCAGCGACCAGAACACAATCGGCCTGGCCGTGGTGGGCGCTGTAACCGGGTTTGTGCTGTTCTACTTTGCCTATTGGATTGGACAGATCATGTTTGGGCCGGGTGCGTTGGGCTTTGGTGATGTAAAACTGGCTTTGCTGATGGGGGCCATGCTCGGCTTTCACCGCATTATTTTTGCCCTCATTCTGGGTATTTTGTTGGGCGGGCTGATCAGCGCCCTGCTGCTGGCCAGCCGCCGCTTTAGCCGCAACCAGTTTCTGCCCTACGGTCAATACCTGGCTCTGGCCGGCATTGTGATGATTTTGTGGGGCGTACAGATTGTGAATTGGTACATTGGATAGTGCATAGTGCGTAGCAGCTTTTCTACGCACTACGCATTACCCACTACGCATTACGGTAATTTTTCATGACAAATCGAGAAGAAAGCATTAAACAAAAGTTAAGAGAAGCCGGCATTATTGCCGCGCTGCCGGGGAATGTGCCCCTGGCCGATATTGCGCGGGTGGGCGATGCGCTGCTGGCTTCGCCGGTGCTGGCGGTGGAAGTAGGCGGCGGCCCGGAACGCTTGCAGCAGGTGGCCGACCTTTACCAGCGGGCTAATTCCCATATGATTATTGGAGCCGGGGGAGTGGAAACGGCCGTTGACGCCGTGCCACTCATTCAAGCCGGTGCCCAATTCATTACCTCGTCGCTGCTAGATATAGCCATTATGGCCATTTGTCGGCAGCATGAAGTCTTGTACATCCCCGGCATTATCAGTGCCGTGGCCGCCCAACTGGCCTTCCAGGCTGAATGTACCATGATTCGCCTCTTTACCGGCGGGCCGGATGGGCCTGATTTTGTACAGGCCTTGCGCTACACCGAGCCAAAGCAGGAGATTCTGGTGGCCGGTGATATTGAAGCCGAACAGGTCGGCCGTTATGTGGCTGCCGGTGCCTCGGCCCTACTGGTGGGTAAACCACTCTACCGGGATGCCGCCCAGCCAATGAGTGACATTATTACCCAGGCCCGCCGCTTGCAGCAGGCCTGGGCCACGGCCAGGGAGCATTAAACGAAATGGAAATTGAGATACGGCCGTTGACCAACCACGAGTCCATTGCCCAGGTGGAAACGATACAAAAAGCCACCTGGAGCATTGGCGATCTAGAAGTTTTGCCTACCCATTTTCTCCACGCCTTGCAGCACAACGGGGCCATCCTGTTGGGTGCATTCGCCGGCGAGCAGTTGGTCGGTTTCACGTTTGGCACACTGGGATTGATTGACAGCGGCAATCGTATTGACCAGGTAGCCGCTGCTCGCCTCAAGCTCTACTCGGTCGTTACCGGCGTTCACCCCGACTACCAGGGACAGCACATAGGCCACCGCCTCAAACTGGCCCAGCGGGAACAGGCTCTCAAAATTGGGGTGCGCCTTATCACCTGGACCTTCGACCCATTGGAAAGTCACAATGCCTACTTCAACATCGGCAAATTAGGCGCTGTTTGCAATCGCTATTTGCTGAATTATCATGGCCAACTGGGCGGCCGCAACGCCGGCCTGCCCACCGATCGCTTTGACGTGGAGTGGTGGGTCACCAGCAACCGGGTTCAGAGCCGGGTCAACCAGCAGCGCAAATCCCTCTCCTTTGATTCTTTGCTGGGCGGCGGGGCACTGTTGGTCAATGAGGCCACCTTCAACAGCGCCGGCCTGCCCGTCCCCCCACCCAACTATATCAGCCGTCCCAGCAATCTGCTCCTGATGGAAATTCCGGCCGACTTTCAGCGCATCAAACAAGAAGACCCCACCCTGGCACTTCGCTGGCGCGAACACAGCCGCACCCTTTTCCAGGAGTTGTTCCACAGCGACTTCATCGTTACCGACTTCGCCACTCATGAAGATGCGGATGGCCACCCCCGCAGTTTTTATCTGCTAACCTACCGGGATAGCTAGGATTGTTGAGTCAACACTTAAACTTGACTGCGTGCAACATGATGCATGAAAATTCTCTCACGTATCACGTTTCACGTTTCACGCATCACGTTTCACGTACCACGTTTCACGTACCACGTATCAGGGGCCACGGGCCAACAGAGGATCAACTATGTTCAAAGACACGACCATTTCATTTATCGGCGGCGGCGTTATGGCCGAAGCCATGATTCGAGGGCTGCTCACTCAAAACATTGTGACCCCAGAACAAATATTAGCCGCCGATCCTTATAGCGACCGGTGCGCTGAGTTAGCCGAGCAGCACGGCATTCGTACCACCACCAGCAACCCGGAAGCGGCCGAGGGTGGCCAGGTTGTGGTACTCTCTATCAAACCCCAGGTGGCTCGGCTTGTTCTGCCCGAAATACGGGGCCATTTGCGGCGGCGGGATTTGCTGCTTTCTATTCTGGCCGGGATGCCCATTCACAAACTGTCAGATGGGGCAGCTCATGCCGCCGTGGTACGGGCGATGCCCAACACCCCGGCCCAGATTGGCCAGGGTATTACCGTCTGGACGGCTACGGCCGAAGTCAGCGACAGTCAAAGAGGCCAGGCACAGGCCGTGTTAGCCTCGCTGGGGCAAGAGATTTTTGTGGAAGATGAATCCTATCTGGACATGGCCACCGCCCTGAGTGGCTCAGGACCGGCTTATGTTTTCTTGCTGATGGAAGCGCTGATTGATGCCGGGGTTCATATGGGCTTTTCACGGCGGGTGGCTACCCAACTGGTCTTTCAGACAATGAAAGGCTCGGTTGCCTTTGCTGAGCAGAGTGACAAGCATGTGGCCGAGCTGCGCAACCAGGTCACCTCACCTGGGGGCACGACCGCCGCTGCTTTATACCACATGGAGAAAGGAGGGCTGCGGACAGTGCTGTCGCGCAGTATTTGGGCCGCCTACGAGCGCTCTATTGCTTTGGGCCAGGGGGAGCAGGTGGGGGAACTGCCTAAATGACCGGTAATGTCGCTGCGCGACCGCTTCGCGTACGGTAGTCGGGGTTCACTCTTTGGACTTTGGTAAACGGGCAAGCCTTGGGGTTCGTTTTCTTATCCATTTTTATTTGTGAACGAACCCTTATTTAGGGTCGGCCATATCGGGAATAGAGCGGTCAAACTGACCTGACTCCACTTCTTGTGGGGTTGGTTGGCCGTTAATAGGCACATCCACAATCAGCATATCTTTGGTATAAATAGCGCTGGCGCGGTCATAAAAGCTGAGTTCATAATCATTTTCCAGAACGATGGCTTCGGTAGGGCAGGCATCTTCGCAAAAGCCGCAAAAGATACAGCGCAGCATGTTGATTTCATAAGTAGAGGCATACCGCTCACCGGGTGAGAAACGCTTTTCGTCACTGTTTTCGGCCGCTTCTACAAAAATAGCGTCGGCCGGACAGGCAGCGGCACAGAGTGAGCAGCCAATACATTTTTCCAGCCCGTTATCATACCGCTTTAGCTCATGCCGTCCCTTGAAACGATAGCGCGGCGGCCGTTTTACTTCCGGGTATTGTACGGTCACAGGCGGCTGAAACAGATGCTTCAGCGTGGTATACATTCCTTTAGCAATTTCACCTAGCATAAAATCTCCAACAAAAAACTCAACCGCAGAATTCGCAGAGAGCGCAGAGAAAATCAAAAAACTTTGCGTCCTCTGTGGTTAGTAATTATCTAAAAGCCGAAAAACAGTCGTAATGAGTTAAACATGCCGTCAAAGACGCCCTGATCGCCCAGGACGATGAAAACGGCTACCAACATAAAGTTGAGTACGGCAATGGGCAGCATCACTTTCCAGCCCAGGTTCATCAACTGATCATAGCGCAGGCGCGGCAGCGAGGCCCGGATCCAGATCATCAGGAAGAGGCCAAAAAAGATTTTGATGCCCATATAGAGGAAGCCAAGTGCCGGCACCTGATCAATGAAGGGGCCGCGATAACCACCGAAGAAGAAAATCGCCATTAATGCGCTGAAGATCACCATCTTCATATATTCGGCCATGAAGAACATGCCAAAGCGCATGCCGCCATACTCCACGGTGTAACCGGCTGACAACTCTTGTTCCGCTTCAAGCAGGTCAAAGGGAGCCCGCTGCAATTCGGCCAGTATAGCAACCCAGAAAACCAGGGCAGCAATGGGCTGCCGTAAAATGAACCAGCCGTCACGCTGAGCTTCGACAATGGCATTGAGGTTCATGGAGTCGGCCAGCATAATGGGCACCAACAGAGTCAGGCCGAGGGCCAGCTCATAGCTGATCATCTGGGCCGAGGCGCGGATGCCGCCCAACACCGCATATTTGCTGTTGGACGACCAGCCGGCCAGAACCACGCCGTAAACGGCAATAGAGGTAATGGCCAGAATGAAGATAACGCCCACGTCGATACCGGGGGCAATAGCAAAATATGGCTCAAATTGTGCCCCAAAAATGTTGATGGCCCCGGTCCAGGGAATGACGGCCAGGATAACAACGGCCGGAATAACGGTCAGCATGGGGGCCAGATTGTAAACAATCCAGTCCACACGAGCCGGCGTGGGGTCTTCTTTGAAGAAAAGCTTGACGGCATCGGCAGCCGGCTGCATGATGCCGCCCAGCAGTTTGCGTTCGCTGCCGCCCCCGCGCCGGGGCCAGGGAATGTACCCGGCCCGGTTAGGACCAATACGAGCCTGCAAACGGGCCAAAAGTTTACGTTCCAGCAGGGTCGTATAGGCGAAGCCGGTAATGACGACCATAGAAATGGTAAAGCCGACAATCAGTGCCCGAAGGGCGATTTCTCCTGTGGTCATGCGGGTTCCTCTTCTCTGACTTCGATTTTGCTAATTTGAATAACGGCCGTTCCCCCTACCCACTTATTCACACCACGGAGCAAAGCAATGCCCTGCGGCGCGTGGCCATTAACATGGCTGGTAGCCTGCGTCTGCCGCCCATTGACCGTGACCATGACTTGTTCATCATCGCCTACTTGATAATCGGCTGCGTCGGCCCGGTGCAAATAAAGCGTGGGTTGGGCCACACGAGGGAGCAAAACTTTTGATTGGTTAATTAAGGTGCCGGGGGTATACAAAGCAGCCGTATGCACCACGTGCAGGTCGGTAGGGCTGGTATCAGCCAGCGCCGGAATGTCAAACGGTTCAACCGCGCCCTTTTCCGCCGCTGTCGCCCATTGCAGCCCCAGGCCGGAGCGGTTGTCGTAAGCGTTGCCGCCGTAGTAGAGGTCTTCACCCCCCACATCGGGCCACTGCTTCTCGGTCCAGGCCAGGGTACGATAATCTAGCCCTTCATAAAGCTTGACCGCTTGCGCCAGGTCACGGAAGGCCAGGCTGGCGGCAAAGGCCGGTTTACCCAACCCTACTCGCTCGCCGATTTGGGCCAAAATTTGCCAGTCGGCCCGGCTCTGGCCTACGACGGGAATGGCCGGGTAATAGCGCTGCACGCGCCGCTCGCCGCTGGTGAAGGTACCTTCTCGTTCGGCCCAGCTTTGGGCCGGTAAAATCATGTCGGCTTGCGCGGCCGTTTCCGTCATAAACAACTCTTGCACTACCAGGAACTTAAGCTGGCCCCGGTCGGGCATCAAGCCGTCGCCTATGGGGTCAGCCCCGGCAATAAAGAGCGCTTGTAGGCTGCCATCAGCCGCACCTTCATACATGGCGGCGGCATCCAGCCCCGGCTCGGCCAGCGGTTGGTAGCTCGGCCCCAGCGCCGGATGAAGGCCCATATCCCAGGCCCCCTGCGTATTGTTGTAGGGCCAGACGGGAATGAGGCCGTTGTTAGCCCGGCCGGCATGACTTTCGCCGTCGTCGCTTTCAATGAGGAGCAGGTTGGCCAGCAGCCGGGCCAGCGTATCGGTCTGCTCATAGGTCAGCCCTTCACTGCCATAGAAGGCAACCAGGTTGTTGGCCGTAACCAATGTTTCGGCGGCGGCGGCCAGGGGGTTGGAATCGGCCGTTTCTGTCTCCACTTTAGCCAGATTGACCAACTGGTGGACGGTAGACAGGGCTTCACCCAACGGGTAATGGATGGCATGGGCCGCAAATTTATCCAGCCGGGTGGGACGTAAATTCAACACCACCAGTTTGGCCCCCCGTTCAGCCGCCTGCTTGAGGCGGAACCACCAGACGGGTGCTTCTTCATGCAGGTCGCTGGCCACCACCAGCACGGCGTCGCCTTCACCCAGGTCGAGCAAATTGCTGTCGTTGCTAAGGCCCACCTTAGCCACCACGTCCCCACCCGCCAGACGTCGCCCGGCCAGGTCGAGGTTGTTGCTTTTGAGGCCGTCACGGAACAGTTTTTGCAACTGAAAATAATCTTCGTTGCTCAGGCGGCTACCGGCCAACCCGGCTGCAGCCTCTTTATGCTGCTGCAGCTTACCGGCCACATGATCCAGCGCCTCATCCCAACTGAGTTCGACCCATTCGCCCGCTTCACGCACCAGCGGTTGGGTCAGCCGCTGCGGTGAGTCGGCAAAGTGGTGGACAAAACGACCTTTGTCGCAAATCCAGATTTCGTTGACCCGCTCGTTTTGGCGGGGCATGATCCGTTTGATAACAGATCGGCCGCCGGCACGCGCCTCGCGCCGGGTACTCAGGGTCGTGTTGCAGCCAACCGGGCAGTGGGGACAAATGCTGGCCACCGGCGTCAACTCCCAGGGACGAGCACCGAAACGGAAATCGGCCGTGGTCAACGCCCCCACCGGACAAATGTCGGTGGTATTGCCGCTCCAGTAGCTGTCAAAGCCGGGATCAGACAGGGTGACGATCTCCAGACTGCGCCCCCGGTTGTGAAAATGGATCACGGGGTCGTCTACCAACTCATCCTGGTAACGGACGCAGCGCCCGCATTGGATGCAGCGCTCCCGGTCCAGGGTAATCAGTTCACCCAGGGGCACATGTTTGTCCAGCTTCTTTTTGTCACTGAAGTGCATCCGGGTTTCGCCCTTGCCGTGCCGCATGGTCAAATTTTGCAGCGGGCACTCGCCCCCCTTGTCACAAATGGGGCAGTCGAGCGGGTGGCTGGTCAGGATGAACTCAATGACCGCTTCGCGGGCGTCGTAGACCGGCTCGGTCTGGGTGCGGACGACCATACCCTCGGCCACGCGCACGGTGCAGCCGGTTTGCAGGCCACGGCCGAAGTTAATTTTCGGCTCGCCGTTTTCGTCGAGGGCCACTTCGCCCGTTTCCCGGTCGCGCATGGGAATGCCGATTTCGACCAGGCACATGCGGCACATGCCCACCGGCTCCATCTTGGGATGGTAGCAAAAGACGGGAATATCGTGGCCAATCCATTTCGCGGCATCGACGACCAGTGTCCCCTCGGGGACGCTAACCGCTGCGCCGTCTATTGTCAGTGTTACCAGATCATCACTCATATAGGTTCTCGTTGGTTAAATGAAATTATTGGGTACGTGAAACGTGATGCGTGATGCGTGAGAAAAATCACGTTTTACGCTATGCCGGAACGGCCGTTTCTACTACCTCTTCTTTTTTTGCCAGCGCCGCCTTGATCTTGGCCTCATACTCTTCCGGGAAATGGCGAATAGTAG
>JAWOIM010000692.1:0-6274 GCA_046484685.1 Chloroflexota bacterium
GGCGGCAATGCCGTGGGCGGCCCGCTCGCCAATCTTGAGCGTCCAGACCACTTGCTCATTAATCAGGTCAACGGCCGCTACGGACCCATCGGCCGCATTGGCCACGTAGGTATAGTTCACCTGGGGGATTTGACCAACGGCCGTTTCTGACTCTATTTCTGTGTCTGTCTCTGTTTGTACCTGGTCGGCCAGTTGGTTGCAGCCAATCACCACGACGGCCAACGTGACCACAACCAGCAAACCGAGCCATCTATATTGTTTTTTCATTATTGCTCCTCAAAAATGTAGAGTGATTTGGCAAAGGGTGTGCTTCAAATGAGTTGAGGTTTGTAGGGGCAGGTTTTGTGCCTGCCCAACACGACGGTCGTGCCGCCTATTGGGCAACCACAAGGGTTGCCCCTACCCTAACCAACCGAAATGAAACACACTCTGTGCGGGTCATCTTTTCTGCCTGACCTGCCACGCCTGCCGGCCGCAAAGGCTCCAGCACATAACCAGCAGTACCAGAAATAAGACCAGAGCCAGAACACCGCCTACCTTAAGCCCGAAAAAGGGGATAACTAAAATGGCTATCACAGGTAGGGCACACAACCATAAGGCAACAGCCAGGACCATTGTTTCCGAGTGAGGCCAGAATCGTTTACGCATCTGCTTCCTTCCTTGAATAGAACGCAGATTTTTTCTCTTTATCTGCGTTAATCGTATCTGCGTGCTATTTATACTTCCCGCCGTTTAACGGCCGGAATGACCAACGGCATGGTGATAATAAGGCTCAATATCAGCACCCAAATGGCCCCACCGTAGCGGGCAGCCGGTAGATATGCCTGGCCGGTGACAAAAGTCATGGCCAGAAATAGGATGGCTGCTGCCAGAGAGAGACTGAAGTAAATGGCAAATGCCTTGCGAGCCGCGTTTGTTGACATGATTAATACCTCCATTAAGGCAAGTAAGAAGTTAGAAGGAGTAGGTTCACCCTCTCGCCGGGGCTAACATCTCCGGTTGCGGTTGGGTAACGGCCGCCCGGCTGTGCCGGCGTTGCAACGTGGTGCGGAAACGGCGCAGCGTTAATGTGTTCAATGTAACCGACAGCGAACTGAGTACCATGGCCAACGCTGCCAGCTCCGGGCTGACAACCAGGCCGGTAAAGGGGTAAAGAATGCCCATACCCAGAGGGATACCGACCACGTTGTAGATAAAAGACCAGAACAGATTCTGGCGCACTTTACGCAGCGTGGCGTGGGCTACTTCAATGGCCGAAACAACTTCCCGCAAATCTTCGCGGATGAGAATGACGTCACCCGTTTCTTTGGCCACGTCCGTACCGCTGCCGATGGCCAGGCCAACGTCGGCCTGGGCCAGGGCCGGGGCATCGTTAATGCCGTCGCCCACCATGGCCACGCGCAGCCCTTCTTCTTGCAAGCGGCGTACTTCGGCCGCCTTGTCGCCGGGCAGCACTTCGGCCAGAACATGTTCAATGCCTACCTGGCGGGCAATAGCCTGCGCCGTGCGCCGGTTGTCGCCGGTGATCATCCATACCTGAATACCCATCTGCTGCAGGTGGTCGACGGCTTCAATGGCATAAGGCTTCAACGTATCGGCTACGGCAATCACGGCGGCCGGACGGCCGTCTACGGCCATAAACATAGCTGTCTTGCCGGCCTGCTCCATTTGCTCGGCCGCCGGCTCTAGCCGGCCGATGTTGATATCGGCTTCGGCCATCAAGCGGCGCGTACCCAACAGGATTTCCTGACCTTGCCAGCCGGCGCGGACACCACGACCGGTCAAGGCTTCAAAAGAGTCGGCATCAGCCGGATGAATATCTTCAGCCTGGGCACCTTCCACAATGGCTTGTCCCAGTGGATGTTCAGAGCCTTTTTCGGCCACGGCCGCCAGCGTCAGAATCTGTGCCCGTTCCCAACCCGGCAGCAGTTTGACGTCCGTTAGCGCCGGCCGGCCGCGCGTGAGTGTACCCGTCTTGTCAAAGATGATGGCATTGACCTTCGTCGTCGCTTCTACGGCATCGGCCCCTTTGAACAGGATGCCGCTTTCTGTGCCCTTGGCGAAACCGGCCATCATGGCGGTCGGTGTCGCCAGGCCAACGGCGCAAGGGCAAGAGATGACCAGGGTGGTGATGCTCAGCAGCAGGGCAAAGCCAAAAACACCTACTTCGGCCAGAGCATAGGGGCTAAGGATGAAACGGCCGGCCGGGTGGGAGAAGAGTTCAAAGCCGATGAAAAACCAGAAAAGGAAGACCAGCAGCGACAGGATGTGTACACCGGCAATAAAGTGACCGGCAACCAGGTCGGCCAGCCGCTGGATGGGCGCTTTAGATGCCTGGGCATCTTCAACCAGTTTGACAATTTGGGCCAGGGCCGTGTCGCCGCCGACGCGAGTGGCACGGAAACGAAACATGCCGGAGCGGTTCATGGTGGCTCCGGTAACGGAGTCTCCCGGCTTTTTCTCTACCGGCACACTTTCACCGGTTAACATCGACTCGTCAATGACCGAATGGCCGTAAACGACCACACCGTCCACCGGTATGGATTCTCCCGGCCGGACCACGATAATATCACCGACGGCTACACTGCCGGCCGGTATTTCCACTTCTTCGTTTGCCTGCAATACGCGGGCCATTTTGGGTTGCAAATGCATCAGCCGGCGAATCGCATCGGAAGCGCGACCACGAGTCAAGGCTTCCAGGTAACGACCCAGGACGATAAAGGCGGTGAGCAAAGCGGCCGTTTCAAAGAAGGTCGCCCCCTGCCCCCCAAAGCCGGCCTCAGGCCAGAGCGTATTGATAAAGGCAATGGCGTAAGCGGCCCCAATACCTGTGGCATAAAGCAAGTTCATATCGGTGACGCCCCGCCGCAGCCCCTTAAAACTATGGACAAAAAACTGCCGGCCGGGACCAAAGACGATGATGGTCGTGGCGACCAGCATCAGCCACTTGTTGTGCATCCATTCCGGTACAAAAAGAGGAAAAATCCACATCGGCTGGAACAGGCCAAACATGACAACCATTGAGAGCGGCCAGGCAATGAGGACGTTGATTTTCTGGCGTCGGATTTCCTGCTGGCGCAGATCGCGTTCCCGGTCGAACCGTTCGGCGTCATCTGCCTGGATTTCAACCTGGTAACCCAGGTCGGTAATGGCCGCCTGAATACCAGCCACGGAGGCGGTTGATTCATGCGTAACACGAGCCAGATTGGCCGCCAGGCTGACCTTGACATCGCTGACGCCGGGCACAGCCAACACCGACTTTTCGACTTTGCTGACACAGGCGGCGCAGCTCATACCGTGGACAGAGAGGCTTAGTTCATTTTTGAGAGTTGTTGTTTCATGGGTCATGGTTCTATTCTCCATGTTTGCTAAAAGGCAGGCTTACCGGTCGGCAACGATGGCCAGGTATTCATGGTGGCCATCACCACCGGCCTGAGTGACTGCATCCAGAAGCACATCGAGGGAGGTGAGGTCAGGATTAAACATGACTCGGGCTTCGGAGGACAGGTGATCAACGTGCGCGCCGGTGACACCCGGTAAAGAGACCAGGTTGTTGCGAACCCGGGTGGCACAGTGGGGACAGTTCATCCCGGTTACTGTTAGAAAGGCCGTCTGGCTTTTTTGGTACTCTGCGGCCGTTATCTGTCTGAATATGGGTTGCACATAACAACTATCGTTCATGGTGTGTCTCCTTTTATGCATAAAACGTGAAAGGTGATGCCTGTTTTTCTCTTATCCATTACCTTTTCACGCCGGTTAGTGATTTATGTTTTCAGGTTAACACAAGGGGGTTAATCAGGAGAGCGCTGTTTAGCTTGACCGGTTATGCGCCGAATGGCGCGTCACACAAAAAGGGGTGACATTTGTCACATTTCGAGCTGAGGGATGATGAGTAGTGGCCGCCTGAAGATGTTTTGCGCCAACGGGAACAACAGGAAACCATCAGCGGTCACATCACCTTTCCACCAGGCGTAACCGGCCATCTGTTTCCGAGAGAAGGGGGGTTAAACTTAAGAGCTGCTCAATATGTAGAGATTCCCGGTGGCGTGGGTGAGTTTAATAGATGCCTGGCCACATGAGCGGCAACCAGCCCGGTCATGTGCGCTTCGCCGTCACCTGTCAAAGCAAAACTGCCTTTCTTTCCCCCGCTGCTAACGGCATCAGCCTGGACCACAAATTGTGTACTGCCGAAGGTGAACCGGGGAGAAAGTCGGGCGATCAAGCCTGACGCACGCCAGAGCGGCAAAACGGATAACAGGCGCAAAGTGGCCATCAGCCAAAGAAAGCGTGTCGCCAGACGGGAATCGAAACATAACCAGGTGTTGACGGATTGGATCCCCAGTGTCGTTGGCAGTGTATGCTGGTCGGAGAAGTCAAAGCGGTAAGCTGTGCGCCGGCCGAATGGCGGCGGCATCCTGGTGGCGCGTCCTTCAACAAATGAGCGGACTTGCCGGCCAGTGTTGCCTGACCCAAGCGTAAACGGCCGTCCCATATTTTGCAGCGCCCAGCGAATGGCCGCTTCGCCGTGTGCTTCGCCCAGACCCAGAAGAACGAACAGGTCAGCGCGTGCCAACGGACCGAGACGCGACAGGGCGTGGTGCGCCAGTAAGTTCGTTAATCCGGGGGCAACCCCAACGCTGAGTACGGCCGTTGCCTGCCCATGCGCTGCTTCCGCCTGTAATGTTTCGATTTGGGCCAGGATTTGCGCCGTGGCCGAGACTTCAACGTAATGGGCTGCCTGCATCAGACATTCTCTGGCGACAGCGACATTATTGTATTCAACACAGTTAACAACAACGGAAGTTTTAGACAATAGATCACGATAGGCAGCCGGTTGGGCCACGTCTACTTGCACTGCTTCAACGCGCCCGCCAAGCTGCTGCGCCAGCCGCCGTGCCTGTTGTAGATTACGGCCGGCGGCGATGATGCGGCCGGCAAAAGTTCGGGCCAACTCTTCACAAACGGCGCTGCCAACGGCGCCATATCCCCCCAAGACCAATATTGTTTTCTGCTCGTCAGGTTCAACCATTTCGGACATGCTCATTGCTCTTTACGAAATTCTGGGTAAAGGCCAGGGGCGTACCCCAATACCGGGTTGGTTCAAAACCGGCGGTCCGGCCCAGCTTCAACACGGTTGACCGTGACTGGTAATGGGGGTCAGGGAAGATTTCGGTAATAGAGAGCGTGCCGCCGGGCTTGAGAAGATGCCACAGGTTACGCAGCGCTGCTTCTCGGTCAGGAATTTCACCCAGGACGGTAACCAGCCAGGCGCGGTCGAAATTGTTTGCGGGCAGGGTGGTGTCCCCGGCAATGTCGGCTAATTGCGATGTGATATTGGTTACGCCGGCTTCTGCCGCCCGTTCTTGCAAGCGGGCCAGCATTTCCGGTTGGACGTCTAGGGCAATAACACGGCCGTCAGGCCCAACTCGCTGTGCCGCCGGTACAGCCAGGCGGCCCGGCCCACTGCCTACATCCAGCACGTATTCACCGGGCTGCAAGCCGATACGATCCAGTGTCGTTTTGGTTCCGGCTACAGCCTCGGTCAGTGGGTTGTCGAGCAGCCCTGCCAGCCAGGTTGGGCAGGGCAATTGTCGCCGGCGGCTGGCCCAACGCCACCAGATACCGGCACCGATAAGCGCTACTATCAGCGACAGTAGGGTAAATAGGGTTTTCTTCATGGGATACCTTCCTCTACGATCTGTGGCCGGCCGGTAAAGAAGCCGGATACATTGCTGAGAATGAATGACATTGTACGTGCAAAACCCATGACAACTATCACTCGATTAGCTATCAAAAACTATCTAGCCTTTACCCAAGTAAGCACGATCACAAACTTGCAGCCGACATTGAATTCAACAACCGTAGAAACATACACCGTAAGCGTTCAGCGAAGCTTCGCCTTAAACCGACAAGGTGTAAACACGGATGGGATAAACACGGATTTTTCTTTATTTTATCTGCGAAAGCTTGTGCTGAGCGAAGCCGAAGTATCCGCCCAATCCGTATCATCCGCGTTCTATTATCTAGGTAGGTGAACGCTTACCTTTCTTAATAATAACACAGCAAAGGAATGGGAAAAATGGATAATTTAACGCTTGGTGTTCGTAGTATTGGTGCTATGGTCTTAGGTGGTGTAGGCACACTAATTGGATTTGGAATTTTGTTAGGCCTTGCCTGGCTCCCTGGCCAAAACACGACGTATCAGTTGGTTACACTACTTCTGGTGGCCACGGTGGCTATCACGCTAGGAGGGTTTATTAGCGGTTCAATCGGC
>JAWOIM010000732.1:0-8057 GCA_046484685.1 Chloroflexota bacterium
ACCTTTATTATTGGCAGTGAACTGCCCTCGTTGGGCACAAACGGCCGTTTTGGTCAGGGCGATCATTTTGTGGTCGAGGCCGACGAGTATGACCATATGTTCCTGGGGCTGCGTCCCACCCTGGCCGTCATTACTAATTTGGAGCATGATCATCCCGATATTTTTCCTACCGAGGCCGATTATCGCGCTGCCTTTCGCCAATTTGTCGCTCTGCTGCCGCCGAACGGCCGTTTAATTGCCTGCTATGATGATCAGGGCGTGCGCGACTTGCTGGAAGCCATTCAGCCACCGCCGCCCCAGGTGCTGACTTATGGCCTGGAGCCGGACGCAGACCTGACGGCCAAAGAGGTGCGGGCCAACCAGTTAGGCGGCGTCGATTTCCTGGTGCAGCAGGGGGAGCAGCTTGTAGGCCTGGCCCGGCTGCGGCTGCCGGGTGACCATAACGTGCGTAATGCGCTGGCCGCTATGGCTGTGGCCCTGGACCTGGGCCTGGAGTTCAACACCATCCGCCAGGCATTGGCCGACTTTGGCGGCATGAAGCGTCGCTTTCAGGTGACGGGTGAGGTGGGTGAAGTGGTTGTCATTGACGATTATGCCCATCACCCTACCGAAATTCGGGCCACGCTGGCTGCCGCCCGCCAGCGCTATGCAGGCCGCCGTTTGTGGGCGGTGTGGCAGCCCCATACCTTTAGCCGCACCCGGCTGCTGCTGTCAGAATTTGCCACCTGCTTCAAAGAAGCAGACCGGGTGGTGGCCCTGGATATTTATCAAAGCCGGGAAACGGATACGCTGGGCATGAATACGGCCGTTGTGCTCGAATCTATGAACCACCCCCATGCGGCCTACACCCCCAGCCATAAAGAAGCGGCCGACTACATTCTGGACCGCGTGCGGCCTGGTGATGTGGTCCTGACCCTGGGTGCTGGCGATGGCAACCTGGTCGGCCAGTGGGTGCTGGCCGGGCTGCGGCAGAAGGTCGGTAATCGGTAATCAGTGTTCAGTTAGAAGTAAGTAGTAAGTAGTAAGTAGTAAGTAGTAAGTAGTTGATAGTGGGCTACGCATTACGCACTACGCAATACGTGAGGACAACTTATGTTTCTAAAAACCTCTATAGCCACCGTTGAGCAGTTTCAAGAGCTGTTTGGCGAGCAGTTTCAGACCAATGTCAACCTGGCCCGCTACACGTCGGCGCGGGTAGGCGGCCCGGCCGAAATGTTCTTGACCGTTAAAAGTGCGGCAGAGCTGCAAACGGCCGTGGAGTTGGCCTACAGCCAGCGCCTTAACTACTTTATTTTGGGCGGTGGCTCCAATATTTTGGTGGCCGATCGGGGCCTCAGCGGATTGGTCATCATGAACAAGGCCCGATCGGTCAAATATCGCTCCAACGGCGTCAATATTATTTGCACCGTGGAGTCGGGCATGAATCTCTCTTCGCTGGCGCGGCAGTGCATTGGCAAAGGGCTGGGCGGCCTGGAATGGGCCATTGGCGTGCCGGGCACGGTTGGCGGAGCGGTCGTGGGTAATTCCGGTGCCCACGGGGCCGATATGGGCAGCAATCTGCTGGCGGCTCGCATTTGGGAACCGGGACGCGGCGTGCGTATTTTCAGTAACGAAGAGATGCGCTACGATTACCGTGACAGCATCCTTAAGCGGGAGCAAGGCAAGAATTTGTCGCGGCGCGTTGTTCTGTCGGCCGAATTGGAACTCAAGCCGGAACCGGTAGACGTGCTGGTGGCGCGGGCCGATGCCTTTAATACCCACCGCAAGCAGACCCAACCCGGTGGAGCCAGCACCGGCTCTATGTTTAAGAACCCGGAAAATTATTACGCCGGTTATTTGATCGAGACGGCCGGTCTCAAAGGACTTCATTTTGGCCAGGCCGCTATTTCAGAAAAACATGCCAACTTTTTTATTAACGAAGGTGATGCCACGGCCGAAGAGATACGCGCCCTGATTGCCGAGGCCTGGAACACCGTCCGCGAACAGTTTGGTGTGGAGATGGAGTTGGAAGTGGAAATGGTCGGTGAGTGGAATTTTGATTAACAAAGTGGCGAAGCGGCAAGGTGGCGGTGTGACTTTGCCACTTCGCCACTCTGCAGCTATTAAAACGTGATGAATCAGAAAGATAACAAACTCCGCATCGGTATCATCTTTGGCGGCCGTTCCGGCGAGCATGAAGTCTCGCTGATGTCGGCCCGCTCGGTGATGGCTGCCCTGGATCGGGAGAAGTATGAGGTGGTGCCCATTGGCATTACGCGCACGGGCCGTTGGTTGACGGGCGATGTGATGGCTGCGCTGAGCGAAGGGCAGCCCATGACCACGGCCGCTTTACTACCGGATCCGGAGATGCCGGGGTTGATGCAGATGGTTTCTCGCTCCGCGAGTGAGACGGCGGCCGAATCTACCCATACCAGCAGCTTAGCACCGGTCAGCCGGCTCGACGTCATCTTTCCCGTTTTGCACGGAACCTATGGCGAGGATGGTACGGTCCAGGGGTTGCTGGAACTGGCCGATATCCCCTACGTGGGGGCCGGTGTGGTGGGATCGGCCGTGGGTATGGACAAAGCTATCTTTAAGCAGGTGATGGCGGCGGCTGATTTGCCCGTATTGCCCTGGCGGCTGGTCAACAGCAGCCGCTGGCAGCAGCAGCCCGCCGCCGTTTTAGACGAGATTGAGGCTGTTCTGTCCTATCCCGTCTTTAGCAAACCGGCCAATTTAGGCTCCAGTGTGGGCATCGCCAAATGCCGGAATCGGGCTGAACTGCAAGCCGGATTAGATGAGGCGGCCCGTTATGACCGGCGTCTGGTGGTGGAGCAGGGCATTGCTGCCCGTGAATTGGAAATAGCGGTGTTGGGCAATGACAAAGCGGAGGCCAGCGTGATTGGTGAAGTAAGGCCGCGGCGCGACTTTTATGATTATGTGGCCAAATATATGACCGATCCCGGTTCTGAAGAGGAGTCTGAACTGATTATCCCGGCCGACCTGACGCCGGCCCAGGCGGTGCAGGTGACTGAACTGGCCCTGCGCGCTTACCAGGCCATTGACTGTGGCGGTCTGGGACGGGTGGACCTGCTGCTGGATAAGGAGAGCGGGGCATTGTACATTAACGAAATCAACACTATTCCCGGCTTCACGCGCATCTCCATGTATCCCAAACTGTGGCAGGCATCGGGCCTGAGCTACCCGGAGCTGTTGGACCGGTTGATTGGCCTGGCTTTAGAAAGGCATGAGGCAAAAATGCAGTTGAGGCGAACATTTGAAGCGTGAAACGTGAAACGTGACGAGTGGATTCCATTCATCACGTATCACGTATCACGTTTCACGGATTAATGAGCATGAGACGACAAACCAACGACTCCAATCGCAAACCACAGCGGTTGCGCAAGCAGCCGAAGCGGCGCCTGCATTCGGCAACGGCCGTTCCCCTGCCGCGCATGGAGGTGCCTAAGACGGCCCAGCGCCGCCGCCGGCGTAATGCCTGGCAAATGCGTGTGCCTACCGCTGCTCTGCGCCGCCTGTTTCTGTCGGCTCGTTGGGTGAGTTTAAGTCTGCTGCTCATGGCCATTTATGCCCTTGTGCTGATCGGTGCCGATATTAACTTTTACCTGACCTATATTCCGGTAGAAGGCAGCTTTACCATTCCGCCGGCCGACATTGTTCAGGCCAGCGATCTGGCCGGTACCCACATTTTTGCGGCCGATCCGGGCCTGGCGGCGGCTCAAATTGCCGACCTGCCGGGGGTTATCTCGGCCACGGTCACCGTGGGCTGGCCCAATGAGGTGCTGATTCGGATACGAGAGGATAACCCGGTAGCCATCTGGGAAGAAGGGGGCCAGGATTTTTGGGTGACGGAAAACGGCCGTTTGACACCGGCCCGTACCGGTTCTATTGGTCTGCTGCGAATTCGCTCAGAAATGGGCGGCAATGGGGTAGCAACGGCCGTTGATGAGGACACGGCGTTCCAATTGGATGATAACATGCCGGCTGAATCGATTCAGTCTAGCCTGGCCTTCATGCCGGCCGACGTGTTGGTAGGTGCGCTGCAACTGCGTGATTTGCGCCCCAATATTGAAGCACTCTATTACCGGCCGGCCGGCGGCCTGAGCTATGAAGACGGCCGTGGCTGGCGCGTCTATTTCGGCACGGGCAATGATATGGCTCAAAAAATGGTTATTTACGAAGCCATTGTCGAAGATTTATTGGCTCGCGGTCTGACCCCGGCCTACATTAGCGTCAGCAACAAAGAGAAACCTTATTATCGGCCGCAGTAAACGCTCGGGAAAAGCGCAGCGTTCAGCCTGGAAACCGAGTTTTTCTCTGGTGAGCCGGCATTTTTACGGACCAAAAAACTCGGTTTCTCCAGAGGGAGTGAACGGGCACGGGAAAGCCTGGCTTTTGGCTCAAGGAATGAGTTTGGCTCAAGGAATGAGATTATGGAAGAGATTGTTTTTGGATTAGACATCGGCACGACCAAGGTGTGTGCGCTGGTTGGAGAAGTGCGGGGCAACCAGTTACAAATCATTGGCATGGGTGTCCAGCCGGCACGGGGCATGAGAAAAGGAATGGTCATCGACGTGGCCGAAGCCTCCGTGGCTATGGCCAAAGCGGTCGAAGAAGCCGAACAAACCTCCGGCTATGACCTGTCGCAAGCGCTGGTTAGTATGGCCGGTGAGCATATCAGCTCGCTCAACAACCGGGGCATAGTGGCTATTAGCCATCATAAGACCGCTGGTCATAAGACGATGGGCCATAAAGGGGGTGGCGTCAATGCCGATGATATTGGCCGTGCTCTCGACATGGCTCAGGCTATCCCCATTCCCCACAACCGGCAAATTGTACACCTGATTCCCCGCAGCTATACGGTGGACGATCAGGAAAACGTACGCAGTCCGCTGGGGATGCACGGTTATCGTCTGGAAGTAGAAGCCCATATTGTGACCGGAGCCAGCCCGGCTTTGCTCAACCTGACCCGCTGCATCCAAAATGTGGGCATTAATAGTGAAGCCTTTATTTTGAACGCTCTGGCCTCGGCTGACGCTGTTCTGGAACCAACCGAACGAGAGATGGGGGTGATCATTGCCGACATTGGCGGCGGCACGACCGATATTGCTCTCTACACCGAGGGCAACGTCTGGCACACCAGCGTCATTCCTGTGGGCGGCTACCATATTACCAATGATGTGGCTATCGGCCTGCGTGCCCCGTATGATGTGGCCGAAATGGTCAAAATACGCTACGGAGACTGCCGTCCCGACCAGATTGATCCCGCCATTTTATTCACCGTTGAGCCATTTGGCGGGGAGAAGATTCAGGTGAGCCGGCAGGATTTGGCCCATGTGATTGAAGCCCGGGTAGAAGAAATCTTTCAACTGGTGCTGCAAGAAATTGAACGCTCCGGCTATGATGGACTGCTGCCGGCCGGAATTGTATTGACGGGTGGTACGGCCCAACTGCGCGGTATAGCCGATATTGCCGAGCGGGTTTTAAAAGTACCGGCGCGAGTGGCCGCCCCTAAAAATCTGGTGGGATTGGTCGATACGCTGCGCAGCCCGGCCTTTGCCACCAGTGTGGGACTGCTGCGCTGGGGTATGAATGGCCACCAAATGTACCAACCGCGCCCCTCGGTCCAGGTCGATTGGGGCCGGCGTGTCGGTGAAATTTTAAAGGCGCTTTTGCCGGGTTAATCAATTATTTAGTTGACAGTTGTCAGTTGACAGTTGGCAGTTAACAAGCATCAATCGGAGAGAGGGAAATTATGTCAAAACAAAATCAGAGTGGACAGGTACAGCGGATGCCGGAGACGGAAAGCACGGCCTTGATTCGTGTGGTCGGTGTAGGCGGGGGCGGTAGCAATGCCGTTAACCGCATGATAGAGGAGCGGATTGCCGGTGTTGATTTTATTGCTATCAATACCGACCATCAGGCGTTGCTGAGCAGTTTGGCCCAGCAGCAGCTTCGCATTGGAGAGCGTACGACGCGCGGACTGGGTTCGGGCGGCAACCCCGAGGTTGGGGCTAAGGCGGCTGAGGAGTCGCTGGATCAACTGCAAGAGGCGCTGCATGGGTCGGACATGGTCTTTGTCACGGCCGGCATGGGGGGCGGAACCGGTACGGGGGCAGCCCCGCTGGTGGCCCGCACCGCCCGTGATGCCGGCGCTTTGACCATTGGCGTGGTGACACGGCCGTTCACCTTTGAAGGCTCCCAGCGCGGCCGCACGGCCGAAACGGGCATTGAGCAGCTCAAGGAAGAGGTGGATACGCTGATTGTGATTCCCAACGACCGGCTGCTGGAAACGGCCGATAAGCGGCTCTCCCTGCTCGACTCCTTCAAAATGGCCGACGACGTGCTGCGCCAGGGCATTCAGGGCATCAGCGAGCTGATCACCGTGCCCGGCCTGATCAACCTCGACTTTGCCGACGTCAAGGCGATTATGTCGCTGGGCGGCGCAGCCCTGATGGCTATAGGCCGGGGTAAAGGGGATGACCGGGCGCGTGAGGCGGCCGAGCAGGCGTTGGCCAACCGGCTGCTGGACGTGACCATCGACGGGGCGCAGGGCATTCTCTTCAACGTTACCGGCGGCAGCGATCTGAGCCTGTACGAAATTAACCAGGCGGCCTCTATTATCCGCGAGACGGCCCATCCCGATGTCAACCTGATCTTTGGGGCCGTCATTGATGAGTCTATGCAGGATGAGCTGCGCATTACGGTGATCGCCACCGGCTTTGAGCATCATTCACCGCTGATGCGCCACATGGTAGACCGGCGAGCGCCGGTACGCAGCCATAACCGGCCGTCGCCTGCGGGGGCCCCGTCGTCTGCGACGGCCAACAGCGGCCAGCTTCAGGGCGTGCCGGCCCAGTCGCCGCAGCGGGAGAGCAAGCCGGAGCAGGCTTTTCGGGTCAACGACCTGGATATTCCCGCCTTTTTGCGTAAGAATCGGTAGGTCCTTACGAGCTAACTCTCGGCACAATCAGGCAGAATTCTCGCGCAGAGGCGCGGAGGCGCAAAGTTTATTTTCACTTTGCAGCTCCACGCCTGTGCGCGGTTGTTTTTTGGTAGGGGTAAGCGGGGGTTGAGTGAGAACGGCCGTTTCCTCATTGCCGCTGATGCGAATGCTGCTGGTCTGGCCGACCAGGTTTATTGAACTGTTGTAGCGACTTATGGGGCAAGCTGTTACCGGTTATTTTGGAACTGATTAAATAAATTGACAATTTCCGGATTGTTTTTCCTTTCAGCATACTCAATCATCGTTTCTGCCTGAATCGCAGAGCGAATCGTTACATCAGCCTCTGCTTCCAAAAGTAGGGCAACCATGTCAGCGTTATCGGTCAAGATAGCATAGTAGATAGGAGGATTGTGCAAAAAATTGAGGGCATTGACGTCGGCACCGGCGGCAAGCAAGAGGCGGGCAGCTTCAGGAGTGTCGGGGATGGTGGCTTTGTGAAGGGGGGTCTGTTCTGACGCATTTTTAGCATTAACGTCCACACCGGTTTCTAATTCTGTCACCAATTCATCCACAGCCCCTAACTGGGCCAGGACGTGCAAAAGGGTGTTTTGGCGATAATCTTCTGCCAACAGGTCGCGCAGCGTTTCAAAATCGCCGGCGATTATCGCTTCTTCTTCACGTTGTACCAGGTCAACATAATCAAGGATGAGCTGGGCTGTATCGGTGTGACCCTGCCGTTGAGCAAAATCGATCGGTGTTCGGCCGTTTTGGTCCTGCGCCAGCGGATGGGCCTCACGAGCCAATAACCACCGCACCATCTCATCATTGCCCTCGGCGGCCGCTATATGCAAAGCGGTTTGATTGCCAATTGTTGTTTGACCGGGCAAATGGCCCTGGCGAAACAACCGGTCTGCCTCGGCCACATCACCGGCGCGGACAGCTTGAATGAACGGGGGGTAGCTGCCCGTGCTGACACCTATACTCGTGCAGGCGACCAGTAACATCTGAACAAATACAACTCCTAAGAACAGCATATACTGCTTTTGTGTTATCATAGTTTCTTTCACAATTATCATATCAAATCCACAATTACTTATTGTATCTTTAGGTA
>JAWOIM010000773.1:0-3912 GCA_046484685.1 Chloroflexota bacterium
CACCGCTAGGGGGCAAGACAACTGGGGGTGTGGCTGTTGGGCTGGGTGATGGGGTGGCAGTAGCCGTTGCCGTTGGCGTAGGTGTTGGTAAAGCGCCGGCTGTAATGATCACATCCTCTAAGGGGATTTCGACATTATTATTTTCAACTTCGACGAGCCGGTAGGTATAAGTTTGGCCCGTAACGGAAGAGTCATCGACGGCCTGGTACCAGGCCCCAATCGCCGAATCTCCTTCAGCGTCGATAAAGCCAATATTCTCTAGCTCATCAAAGTCACCGGTTGTGCCGCTGCGTCGCCTGATTTTAAAACCGGCCGTGCCTACTTCCGTGGCTGTTTCCCATTCCAGCGTGACTTCATTCTGATTGGGTATTGTCGAAGCAATGAAGTAAAGCAGGCCGACACTGGTTGGTGCGTCGGCTGTGGGCGTTGGCTCACCCTGAGCCTGGGTCCAGGCTGCCGGGAGAAGCAGCAACAGCGATGTGATCAACAGCAGAAAGCGACTTTTAGCAGACAAAGGTGATTACCTCGTAATATAGGGCAAGTAGATGAAATCTGTATAATCAATGGGCGGCGAATAGACGCTGGTCACAGAGGCGCTGTCCTGCCGGTTGGCCGGGTTCAAATCCCAGCCGGGCGCTGCTGCCTGGGCGGTGTTGACGAGTTGCCCATCTGTTTCAGGGTCAACGGCCGTATAAATCGTGATGGTGAACTGGTCGCCCCAATCCATATTCTCGCCTACGGCAAAGGTTAATTCCTGGCCCGTTTGGGTCAGCGTTGTGGAGAGTGTGGCCTCATAGCCGGTGAAGGTTAACCCGTCAGGCAGAGTATCGACCACTGTAGGCGTCACGGCATAGAGGCCATCATTATGGACGGTCAGGTCAAATTGGACCGTATCCCCTGGTTCAACGTTCGTTTGTGGCGTCGTTTTTTCCAGGCGCAGGTCAGGCCGGTAAAGCTGCATGGCCGGATCGCCCTGTAAAACAAAGGAATAGGCTTCGGACTCGTGGTAACCATCGGCTAAATAGGTTGTTTTGCTGTAGCTAATGGCATCTCCTATGGCAGTGAGCCCCAGGTCAAAGGCCCCTTCGTACAGCTCCCGGAGCAGGACCGAATGTTCAAAGGTAAAGCCCAGACCGGTCGAAGACCAGTGAGCAGCCGTGCCCACATCTTCCAGGGCCATAAAGGTTTCACTGAGGGCCGGAAAACCGGGATAAGCGAAGTTGCCATCCAGACAGTCGGCACTCAGTATAATGACGGGCTTACCGTTGTTTTGCCAGAAGTTCATTGTGGCTATGTAAGTATCGTAATTTGGATGCGTTTCAATTACCGGGAAAACGGTAAAAAGGACCGGGGAACTAGCCCAATTATCAATCGAGCCGTGGCCCCGATAATTTAACAGGGAAATACCTTGATCGGGATCATGAACGGCCGTACTCATGTCGGCCCGAATTTGGTTTGTGTCTGTTACTGTTTTGGCCGGCCGGCAGAGATGAATCTGGTCAATATTGCTCGGAAGATTGTTGCCGATTTGTTGGTTAGCCAGGCAGAAGTTACCACCTTGATCGGTGGTGTCGGCTACAAACAGGTAGCGATGCTGCCAGTCGGCCGGGGTGAGCTGGTTGGTATCATGCTGAATGATTTTATCGACCATATTTTGAGCTTCGCTCAAATTGTAAGCCACCAGGCGTCCCACGGCCAGGTCGGGCAGCAAATCATCCCCCACCAGCGTGGTAAAGGTATGGTCGGAGGGGATCATACCCTGGTAGCGATCTTTGAATACCAGGTCGGTGGGAACCCGGTTGGGCACACTGCTGTCCCACCAGCCCCAACTATTTGGGCAGTCATTACATTCTAGCTGCCGCGGGTTGTTGGTGCCGTTGCCTAACAAAACGACATAACTGGGCGGTATATCCCAGGTAGCCAGCCCGTGACTCAGGTAGTGGCGTATGGCCTCCGGCATCGGCAGGCCGTAGCCATACTGATTGATAATGTCGGCCACGTCCACCACATGGGTGCTAAGGTGGCCAAAGTTGGGGTTGGCCCGGTGCGCGGCCAGTTGGTACGCGGCCGTTAGCAGGCTGTCGTGGGAGATGATGACCCAATCGGCCCCGCCGTCCGGTTCGATGGTGGTTGGTGTATAGGCACTCAGGCTCTTGACTGTTTGCACGTTGTCCTCGGTGAGGGCGATATAGCGGCTGCCGGCCGGCAGGCTGCTGCCAATCGTATAGGTGTAGGGTCCACTGCCGCTAATATGGCCGGCGTCGAAGGCAACCTGCCGCGGCTGGTGGCGGTCGCTGATTTCCCAAATGAGTACCTGGTCGGGATCATTCTGGCTGTAGTTGTTTAGCCGCAGTTCTACCGGATTGGGGCTGTCTTTGCCGAAGATGAGTTGATCAGAAACGGCCGTTAACCGGCGCTCATACGTCACGGTAATCCGGTTAAGCAGATAGCGGGGATTGCCGGCACTGGCCGAGCGGTCTGTAGCATAAACAATATCGACCGGCTGGACCCCAGCGGCCAGGCCTGTAACGGGCAAGGTGCCGGTAATATTGACATTACGCACCCCATCCCAGACACGTTGGGCTATTTCAGGCGAATTATTTAGCCTGGCCCGCACGTCATAGACAAAGTTAGTGGGAGCGGTGCTTTGTTCACGGGAAAGCATCTCCACGAGCAGTTGAGCGTCGGGACCGGTGAGGGCCGGGTGGGGCAGGGTGATCATATGGGTGCGCGTCAAAATATCAACATTTTGGGTGACGTTTTCCCAATACCAGGCGTCCGGCTCGTTGTCAAACGTATCCCATTGGTTGGTCTGGCCGGTGTAAAAGGCGTGTTCCGGTTCGCGGGTGATTTCATCCTGGAAGGAGTAATGGGAAGCATAGCCCTGACCCGCTTCATTGGCAACGGTAGTAATGGTATCGGCGCTGCCGCCGGCCCACAGCCAGAAGATATTGTCGGCCACGCACTGTTTTTCCAGGCGCGGCCCGTCAAAGGCCCAGCCAAAAAAGCGAATGCGGTCCGTGGGCTGAAAACCGTTGTCGGGATCGCCCACAAACGCATAGGCTACCGGCTGGCCCCGGTGCATCATTTCAATGGTGTAGGGGTCTACGCTGCCCAGGTTCATGCCCTGCGCCGCCAGTTCGGCGCCGCTGATTTCGTAAATGCCGCTCTGATCGACGGCGATTTTGTACACGTCCGTGCCGATGGGCAGGCCGGGACCGTCGCTTTGCAGCAAGGTGGCCGGCACGCCGCGCCAGTTTTGGCTCTGCTCGTAGTTGAGTACCCTATTGGCCAAGGCCTGCTCATGGCCGGGGTTGGCAGTGGGCAGGCGGTGTAGAGCCGGTCGGTCGGTTTGGCTAAAGTTGACCCGGACCGTAAGCTGTTGGGCCTGGCTCAACTCCTGGGTAACAGGATTATAGCGCAGCGGGTAGAGGTGGAGAGCCACCAACTGTATATCCCGGTAATACATTGGTTCCGAAAGGTGATAGGATTGGGCGGGGTAGGCTTGAGAACGGCCGTATAGTTCCAGGTCCGGCGCCTCCACCAGCATAGGGATAGCTTCGATGCCCAGTTGGGCATAGGCCTCGCGCAGCTCATGGGGCAGGTCAGTAATGGGTTGGCTGCCGTGTTGGGGGGCGGCCTGAATGGGACCTACGTGGCGGGTAGAAACGGCCGTTTCGTTGACGGTCACGCTTGCCACATCAGCGCCGGGAGGCACGGCCAGCCAGGTCGTATAATAGGGCAAGGCGGGTGCGCCCGGCTCGTGGAGGGCGGCCGTCAGGCCGGCCACGGCAATGGTTTCGTCGGCAACCTGGGCGCTGGGTAGTTCCAGGTGAAAGATAAGCCCGCTGTTGTCAGCCTGCTGCAGCGTGGTGGTGGTCTCAGTCGCTCCCGGCGTCTCATTGGTTTGGG
>JAWOIM010000459.1:0-5951 GCA_046484685.1 Chloroflexota bacterium
AGGCGATGCAGGCCACTGCCCCCGCGCGGGATGATCATATCGACGTATTGGTCCAGGCGCAGCAGTTGAGCCACTAATTTGCGGTCGGGATTGTCGATGTACTGCACGGCCGTTTCCGGCAATCCCACCTGTTTTAAGGCCGACTGAATGGCCTCTACCAGGGCCACATTACTGCGTAACGTCTCGCTGCCGCCGCGTAAAATAGTGGCGTTGCCCGTCTTGAGGCAAAGTGTGGCCACGTCAATGGTCACGTTGGGGCGCGCCTCATAAATCACGCCCAGGACGCCTACGGGAATGCGGCGCCGGCTGAGGCGCATCCCGTTGGGCAGCAGCCGGCTCTCCAGTTCGGCCCCCACCGGATCGGGCAAAGTGGCAATGCGGCGCGTATCGGCTGCCAGCGCCGCCACCCGCGCCTCGGTCAACAGCAGCCGGTCCAGCAGGGCGTCAGACAACCCCTTCTCTCGACCGGCAGCAATATCCTGTTGGTTAGCCGCCAAAATCCGGTCCATTTGGGCTTCAATCTCGGCCGCGATGGCCCGCAGCGCGTCGTTTTTACGCGCCGTCGTCAGCGTGGCCAGCACTCGCCCCGCCGCCCGCGCCGCCCGGCCCATCTCTGTTAAATAGTCACTCATCTCAAGCTCCTTCGTAGACCGAGGACGAAAGACGGAGGACGGATGAACGCAATTCCGTCCTTCGTCCTCGGTCCTCCGTCTCTCTTCACAGTAAAATTAAATCATTGCGATGTACAGCCACCGGACCATAAGCATAGCCCAAGCGTCCGGCAATGTCATCGGAGTGGCAGCCCCGAATCTGCTCCAGGTCGCCGCTGCCATAACGGCTGATACCGCGGGCCACTTCTTTGTGGGCCGGGCTGAGAATGCTGATGGTGTCACCCCGCTGAAAGCTGCCCTGAACGGCCGTTATGCCCGCCGGTAAGAGGGAACGGCCGTTTTCCAACAGCGCCGCCACTGCACCGGCATCCACCACTACCTGCCCCGCTGCTTTAGGCCCGGCCAGAATCCAGCGCTTGCGATTTTCTAGCGGATGGGCCAGCGCCTTAAAGCGTGTGCCCACACTATTGCCCTGGGCAATACGGCCGATCACGTTGGTGGTCTGTCCGGCAGCGATGACCACATCTACGCCGGCGCGACGGGCAATGTCGGCCGCCTGCAGCTTGGTAGCCATGCCCCCCACCCCCAAACCGCTGATGCTGCCCCCGGCCAACCGGCGCAGCGTTTCGTCAATCTCCACGACTTCGCGGATCAGTTCGGCGTCGGGGTTGGTGCGGGGATCGGCCGTAAAGAGGCCGGGCTGGTCGGTCAGCAGCATCAGCAAATCGGCCTCGACCAGCACCGCCACCAGCGCCGACAGATTGTCGTTATCGCCGACTTTGATTTCAGCCGTGGCCACGGCGTCATTTTCATTGATAATGGGGATAATGCGGTAGGCCAGCAGCGCTTGCAGCGTATCCCGCGCATTCAGAAAACGGCCGCGATCCTCCACATCGGCCCGCGTCAACAACACCTGCCCCACATCCAGCCCATAAATTTCAAACAACTGCTCCCAGGTCTGCATCAGCCGGCTCTGGCCCACGGCGGCCAACATCTGCTTATTGGTCACGGTGGGGGCCAAATCGGGGAAACCTAACCGCGCTCGCCCCACGGCAATCGCCCCGGAGGTACAGATAATAATATCTCGTCCTGCCTGATGCAGCGCCGCACACTGGCGCACCAGCTCCACCAGATGAGGTCGATCCAGATAGGGGGTGCCGCCGGTCAGAACGCTGGTGCCTAATTTAATGACAATTCGTTGGTACATAGTTTCTCGTTATGCGTAGCGAGTAATCAATTCACCATGCCCATTATACCCAAGCTGGCGGCCGTCTGGCAGGGGTATTTCAGGTTTGCATCTACCTCCTCATATAAATAGGACACGAGTGTACAAAGGCTTGTGGTGAGCGCAGCCGAACCATGACACGGATTGTTTTTGGTTATTTGCTGGTGTGCTGTGCAAGGGTTGTCTCGTTTGTTTTTCGGCGCTTCACCTTTACCGGATACGTACAATGTCGCTGATGGCGAAGATAGGGCCAACCTCAAGCTGCAGGGCCGGGCCGGCGTACAGAGCAGGCGGCACGCTGATGTCGGCCAGATACAGTTCGCCCACGTGAGAAACGGCCGTTTCAGCCAGCAACCCCACCTTAGGCAGCGCCAGCGTCATCGTGGCCGTGGCCCGAATGGCCGGGTCGTAGATCGCGCCGCTGCTGCTATCCAGGCCAGAGGGGGCGTCCAGAGCCAGAACGGGCACGGCCTGCCGGTTGGCCCAGCCGATCAAGTCGGCGGCCGCGCCGCGTGGGGCACCTTGTAAACTGTAACCGATAAGGCCGTCGATGACCAGAACGGCCGTAGCCGCCTCAATATTCTCGGCCGAGGCTGCCGGCACGCCCATTTGCCGCAAGATAGCCAGTTGGTGACCAGATACGGGAGCGAATGCTTCATCCGCCTTGGTGGTAAAGACGCGCACATCGGCCCCGTAGTTGTGCAGCCGCCGGGCGCAGACCAGCGCGCCACCACCGTTGCCGCCCGTTCCGGCCAGAATGGCCACCGTCTGGCTGCGCGGGTCGCCACCCAAAAAACGCTCACGGGCCAGGTGGGCCAGGCTGCGTCCGGCATTTTCCATCATCTGGATCAGGCCGATCTGGTAATCTTCCATCATGGCCCGGTCTACTTCCACCATTTGGAAAGTAGTAAGGGCCGGCAGGGGATCAGAGTAAAACGGGATTGTGGCTGTAGTCGCCATTAAAGTTGATGACAATAGGCTAATTTTCTAAAAGATCGTTAATAACGGCCGACATAGCCATGTAAGAGGTAGGCACTTGCTGGCCGTTGATGAAAAAGGTGGGCGTGCCGCGCACGCCGTCGGCCTGGGCCTGTTGAATGGCCTGCCGGGGGAAGCCTTGATAGCGACCAGACTCCAGGCAGCTATCAAAGGCTTCCTGATCCAGTCCTACTGCTGTCGCTACCTCTTGTACACGGGCCGTACTCAGGTTGGGGTATGGTTCCAGATTTTCGTAAACGAAGTCGTGGAAAGACCAGAACCCGTCTTGTTCAGCCGCGCATTGGGCCGCCTCTGCCCCGGTGGGGGAGGAGGGGGTGATGACCGGGAAGTGGCGGAACTCAAAGTTGATCTGGTCACCAAATTCGGCGATCAACTGCTCTTTGAAACCAAGGTTGTGCCACTGCCGGCAGGCCGAGCAGGTCAGATCGGCGTACTCAACAATTTGTACCGGCGCGTCTGCCGGACCTGTCTGGTGGGTGTGTACGACCATTTCACTGTCTGGCGCTACAGCGGCATTGCGCCAGCTGACGATCCAGACAATGGCGACAATGAGGATAAGAGCTATTCCGCCATAGCGAATGAGTTGTAAACGGGATTTGCGGGTCTGAGCCGCCTGTCGTTGTGCTTTTTGCGATAGTCGTTTTCCCATAAAGTTTCCTACTATAAGTGATTTGACGCAGAGGCGCAGAGAATAAAAAGCTGTTTTTGCTGATGCGGGTGAATGGTCAGAATATGCCGTATGCTCATAGTGTAGGGGAAAAACGGCCGTTTTACTGAAACGATTCAGTAACGAAATGGTGACGCTGCCCTCTGCGCCATTGGCCAATCAGGTAAAAAACGAGCAGCAGATCGAGCAGATGCTCCAGCCACCAGAAGAGGCGACCGCCGTGCTGAGGGTCCCAATAGCTGACCGGGGCCGGCAGCCGGTACTGCCAATTGAGGGGAAAAAAGAGGACCGGGCCATCGTCAACGTGGGTGGGAATGTCAACGGCCGTATGCAGTCCGCAGCCCAGCGCAAACCAAAACAGCCGCCGTCCCCAACCGGTGCGCCGCCAGAGGTAGCCGCCGAGCAGCAGCAGGGCCACGGGCAGCGGCGCGTGCAGGCTGTTGTGAGCCGCAATCCACCAGCGATTGTGGAAATAGAGATGGTTGAAGGTGGGACTGCACCGCTCTTTGTCCGGCAGGTGAGGACGCAGGTAGCGCCGGTCTAGCAGATAACCCAAGGTGAGAAGGGCCAGGGGCAGATCGGGGACCACAGAGCCGGCCAACAAAGCCCGAGCCCGATTCGGCTCGGAGCGCGTTTTTAGATGGCGTTGCAGCGCGGCTGTTAACAGCCAGTGGGAGTAGGTTTGCATCAGCTTGCCTATTTGTCCGGGCAATTCAGCGAATTGTCCTACAGGTGATAACTTGTTCGTAGACCCGACTTATGTAACCAACGGTAAACAGTGAGCATGTATGTTATAGTTGTCGTATAGAAGCGAAACGATGACGGAATTCTATACGCTATGGGTCTATGAGTTTATTGTGAAAGATTCAGAAATCTTGTTATTTGATGTAAATGAAACATTACTGGATTTACAGCCCTTGCAACCCCACTTTGAACGTCACTTCGGTGACAGGCGAGTAATGGGGGAGTGGTTTGGCCTGCTGCTGCGCCTGTCGTTGGTAGCAACCGTGACGCGCACCTACCGGCCCTTTGATCTTTTGGGTCGGGAAGCGTTATTGACCACCGCCCGCAAGCATGGTCTGGATTTAGAAGCAACTGTTCCGGATACCATCCTGGATACAATGGCCCATTTACCACCCCATCCCGATGTCATCCCGGCCTTGACCCAACTACAGCAGGCAGGTTGCCGCATGGCGACATTGACCAACTCGCCACCAAAGATGCTGGCCACCCAATTGGCTCACGCCGGTTTAGGCGACTTTTTTGAAGCTCAATTCTCAGTCGAGGCAGTACAGTTGTTTAAGCCGGCGCCTGAAACGTATCACTATGCCGCCGGCCAACTGGGTGTGGCCCTCAGTCACATCCGTCTGGTAGCCGCCCACGATTGGGACGTGACGGGTGCCATCCGGGCCGGTATGCAGGCCGCTTTTGTGGCCCGGCCCGGTATGATACTGGGCGGCACGGCCGAAATACCCACCATTATTGGTCCTGATTTGCTGGCTGTTGCTAAAAAAATAGTTGCCCCACAGCCCTAAAAATTACGAAACGGGATCAAAGGAAAGGAAGGGGGCCGGCAGCCAGCCTTTGTTTGGCCCATCAACCCCGTCAATTTGCACGTAATAGTAATCGACAACCGGGTTTTGCTGGTACATAATGATGGTAACGGCCGTGCCGTGCGGCGCTTCGGCCGTAATCTGCATCCGCAGGTGACTGTCATAAAGCAGCACCGTTGGCTGCACCAGTTCGTCCTCATAGATGCCGGTCAGCCAGGCCCTATCATTGCTGCCACCCCAAACAATAGGAATGCCGCACTGGTTGGGGTCCGGATTGTCAAAGAAGGGCAGGTCAGGGATATTCGGGTCCCGTTCGGCGGCAATGCGGGCGGCAAAGGTGGGTTCGATGGTGGGGAAGGGGGTAGGGGATGCCTGAGCAACGGCCGTTTCTGCCGTCTCTTCGGCAACACCTTCTGTTACGTTTACTACGTCCACGTCCGCAGCTGTGCAGGCCGCCATTAGCCCTAATAAGCCCAACCCTAGAATTGCTAACCAGATATACCGGTACACAAACATAACTTTACTCCTCAAATGGCGTATCGCATTTTGCCATACAATACGCGCATATACATTTCTATTGGTCAACTCCGGCCAGCCGGTAGCCAACGCCGCGTACATTGAGAATTATGACCGGCTCCTGCGGCTGAGGTTCGATTTTTTGGCGCAGGCTGTAAATGTGCCGCTTGATCAGATCTTTGGCCTCGGCCGTTTCCAGTTGGTGGCCTAAAGCCAACTTGACCAGGCTGGCATAATCGACGACGGCTCCACCCCGCTCGGCCAATATCAGCAGAACCTCATATTCGGCCGGCGTCACGGCAATGGTCTGGTCGCCCCGGCGTCGCTGGTGGGTGGCCCGGTCCAGCACCAGATCGTTTATCTGTAGCCGGCTGTTGGTG
>JAWOIM010000041.1:0-2516 GCA_046484685.1 Chloroflexota bacterium
AATTGTCGGCATCAGGCTGATAAGCACCGAGGGAAACAGCCAGCCAGCGCTCATTGGCCGCTAACGCCTCGAGACGCAGGTCCCGGTCAATCAGCAGGCTGTCTATTTCAGCCGGCTGCGCCGGATTGCTTACATCCAGGAGCAGGATCATCTCCCGGCCGCTGGTAGGTGACTGGGCAAAGGTGTAGACGATATTGTCCACAACAGGCAGGGAGATGTGACGCCACACCTGCTGGAATAAAAAGGAACGGCCGTCCTCTCCCTCCCCATCAAATTGGCCCAGCAGCGTCAGATCAGCCCCGTCGTAAATGTAAAGGGCATCATCGCCGGTCAGGTAAATACGGCCGTTATTTTCGGCCAATGAATAGATACCTTGCTGCGGCAGTCTGGTCTGGTCAATCGGGGTCAGGTCGGGCAGTTGGTAGCGAACGACGTCTCCCGTTTTCAGGCCCACGTAAACCATATCGTCGCTGATGATGGCCGGACCGCCGATTGGCGGCGTATAACCACCGACAAATGTCTGCTCTTCGCCGCTCAGACGAAAAACATTTAGCGAGCTTTCCAGCAGCCGAAACAGATGATCCTCAACAACCAACAGGCCAAAACCAAGTTGGAGAGACGTCTGTATGCCCACCGGCGTTATGACGGTCGGATCGGGCAAAGACTGGGGCAGGTCAATAACGGCCTGGGCCGGGATAAAGGCTCCGGCGGCCTGCCAGCCAAACGTGTGAACTTGCCCGTCCCGGACGGTAAAATCGTACACCTGGGCTATCTCCGCCCCTTCTTCACGCCACAGTGATCTGGGGTGACGCGGGTCACTGATGTCAAAAGCGGCCAATTCGTAATTCCCGCCCACCAGCAGCGTGTCGCCATAGGCCCGCAGGCTAAAAACAACGTCAGCCGCCAAAGGGATGGATATGAGATCGCCCAATTGAGCCGGGTTGCCCACCTCCAGGCCCAATACGCCGGGCATGTCCGGTCGGTGCTGGCCGGAAGCCAGGTAGAGGACGTCACCCACCAGGGCAATGGTTTGAATGTTGTAGGGCAGAGTGATCTGGTCTAATAGGCGGGGTGGGCCGCTAATGTCTATAGTGGCCACGTAGCTTTCATAATGTTGGCTGCTGCTGCCGTCATGCTCTATGTATTGGCTGGCAATCAGCCCTGCGGCGTAAATAATGTCGTCCTGCCACAGCAGCGAACCGGCGGCGGGCAGTGCCAGCGAGTGGATCGGGACCGGTTGGGTGGGATCGCTGGTATCCCAGACCATGAGTAGATGACCGGCTGTGAACACGGCCGTTTCTCCCCGCACCATGATATTAGACACAATGCCCGGCAGAACCTCGCTCCGGCTAATGGGGGTCAGGTTAGCCAGGTCAGAGGCATCCAGCACCACCAGGCGCGGCCCCTGTCCGGCCAGAATGTAGTCACCACTGAGGGCAAAGCTGTTGATCTGGCCGCCAACCTGGGCCACCAGTTCAAAGCCAATCGCATCCCCCACCGGAATAGGCGTTGCCGTTGGCCCGGCTCTGACCGGCGTGGGCGGCGGCGTGCTGGTCGCGGTGGGTAGGGGGGTGGCTGTATGGGTGGGCGGCGGTGTGGGCGTAAAGGTGGCGGTTGGGGCAACGGCCGTATTCGTCGGTAAAATGGTGGGCGTGGTTTGGGAAACGGCCGGCACTGAGCCAGTCGAAGTGGCCGGGGGCGTTACCTGCTGTTCTGACTGCGTGCAGGCAGCTAGAAGCAGGAGTATGCACAGCAGGATAGTGCTTTTTATAGGTATCATGGTATCTTCTCCATAAACTGGGGTATGGGCAGACCCGCGTGTCTGCCCAACTCTGGACGAACACGTGGGTTCGCCCCCACATTTTGAAATGATACGTATCATATTATTTAACTCTTAAGCCACCAATCGCCACCGAATGGATTTCGGCGACTGATACAGCAACTCTGCTGAAGCAGACTATAGGGGCTGCGATTCCCAGTGCGCTTTAGCCTACTTCCGGTATCAGCCTGGGTATTCCATTCCCAAGCCAGCTTACGGCCAGAATGGGTGGTAAATCTGGCAAGACGGCCGTTCTTCACCCAAACCCCGGCAAGCCTCATCCAGGCGATAAAGCTCAGTCAGATTGAGGCGGGGCGGATCGGTCGTATGCAGGTCGCCAAAAGCCAGCAGCAGTTCATCAGCGGACAATTCCAGGTCGGGGCTATCGTGGAGATACGACCGTATTTCCTCCCCCGTGCCCCACAAAATCAGATTAGCTTCGGCCGGGTAATAGGCCAGCAGCGCCGGCTCCGGTGTGAAGCGGCTTAACTCAAAAATACGCTGGTAGCGGATAGGTGCTGCCTCGGCCGCTTCCGGGCGCAGAATGAGCAGCGGATAAAGGCGCATTTCACTGATGGGGTAGCCTATGATGGTCAGGCTCTCCCCCAAATCGGGCAGGTCAAACAGGCCGGGTTGGTCAACACCCCGGCCGTAGGCCACCGGCCCGCCCAGGAAGCCTATCACTTCCAGGGCGGGC
>JAWOIM010000087.1:0-4770 GCA_046484685.1 Chloroflexota bacterium
AAGAATACAGATCCACGGCCGAAATGGAAGAAGGCTCACCGGTGGCCCAGGCGTTGGCCGTCATCGAAGGCATTGCCCATCTGCGCCTGGAAGAAGACGAAATGATCATTACTCCCCAACCGGATGCCCCCTGGCACGCCATCGTGGCCGACGTCTCGGCCGCGCTCAAGGATTTTTTTCTTTGAACCAAAGCCTATCCCACTCCCAAAGGCTTATTTTATTTGTGGTGGCCATTGGCGTCTTCGTGCCGGCCGTCGATCTGACGGTCGTGGCCACCATGCTGCGCCCCATCATTGTCGACCTGGAAATCCCCCTACCCGACGGCCTGGACCAGGCGGCCTGGATTGTCAACGCTTACCTGATTGCTTACGTTTTGGCTATGCCCGTGGCCGGTCGTCTCAGCGATTTGTGGGGACGGCGCAACGTCTTTATCGGGGCCTATCTCCTCTTTATCGCCGGTTCCATCTGGATTCCTCTGGCCCCAGACCTGAACAGTTTTCTGGTGGGGCGGGTGGTAGCTGCGCTGGGCGGGGGAGCCATGGTGCCCATAGCCCTGGCCGTTGTAGGCGACATCTACCGGCCGCAGCAGCGGGGTCGGGCGTTGGGGCTGCTGAGCGCGGTGGAAACGGGCGGCTGGGTGTGGGGACCGATTTATGGGGCGCTGCTGGTTCGTTTTTTAAGCTGGCACTGGCATTTTTATCTCAACATTCCGCTGGGGCTGCTGGGCCTGGCATTGACCTGGTGGGTGCTGCGTGACTGGCCCCGTCCCGTAGAGCGCCTCCGTTTGGATTGGCTGGGAACGGCCGTTCTCACCCTCTGCCTCCTCAGCCTCAATCTGGCCCTGTTAGGCGGAGGCGACCTGCAAAGCGCGGGTGGTTTTGCCGCCTTTGATGAGACCGATACGACGCGGCCGGCCTGGGGACTGTACCTGCTGGCAGTTGTGACCCTGCTCTTGTTTGTAGGCATCCAGCGCATCCAACAACGTGGCCAACAGCGTGCCCAACAGCGTGCCCAACAGCGTGCCCAACAGCGTGCCCAACAGCGCGACAGCGAAGCGGATGGCCCCACCCCCTTCTGGCAGGCTCCGCCCCTGCTTGATTTGCGACTTTTTGGCCAGCCTCACTTTAGGGGAGCGGTGTGGGTCAACTTTCTGCTGGGCAGCATGATCATCATCGTCATGGTCAACGTGCCCCTGATTGTCAATGTACGGGCTGTGGCCATTGCTGAGTCGGCGCTGCTTAGCGGCTACCTGCTCAGCGGCATGACGGGGGCCATGGCCCTCTTTGCCTACATCGGCGGCCGTTTGCTGGAGCGCTGCGGCTACCGCCCTGTCACCCTGTCCGGACTCGTTTTGGCGGGCGCCGGGCTGGGACTGATGGGCCTAAGTTGGTCGGTCGATACGCCCTATGTTATCATGGTCGCCCAACTGGTTCTGGTCGGTATAGGGTTTGGGCTGGTGTTGGCCCCGATGGCTACGGCCGTTATCAACGCCGCCTCCGCCTCCCAACGCGGCGTGGCTGCCAGTCTGGTCATTGTCATGCGCCTGTTAGGGATGAGTGTGGGGTTGGCCGCGCTGACCGCCTGGGGCCTGGGCCGTTTCAACCGGCTGCGCCCCCATATTCCTCTGCCCGACCTGCCTTTTACCGATCCGGCCTACCAGCAGGCCATTATCGACGGCCTGACCCAACTGACCGTTCAGGTTCTGGCCGAAACGTTTGCCATTGCGGCCGGTTTGGCTTTGTTGGGGCTATTAATTACGCTCTGGCAGTTTGAAAAGGGTAGAACTTAAGAAGAATGAAGTGAGGAGTAAGAAGTGGGAAGTGGGAAGTTTTTCTTTGCCCCTTTGTCCACTTGGCAACTTTGCGTTAAATCATTATAAAAAAGGATAACAGCATGCGAGCAATTGTAACAGGTAGTAATGGGTTTATTGGCTTTAACTTGTGCCAGAAGCTGCACCGGGAAAATTGGGAAGTGATTGGCATTGATGACCTTTCCTCCGGACGGCGTGACAATATGATTGAGGGCTTTCGTTACGAAATTATGAAGATACAGGAAAGGGAGCGGATGCAAAATCTGCTGCGCGAGTTTGAACCCGACGCTATTTTTCACCTGGCGGCCGTTCCCCGCGTCAGCTATTCGGTCGAAAATCCTTTTATAACGGCCGAAGCGAATATCATGGGCACGCTCAGCATTCTCGAAGGAGTGGTCAAGGCCGGTCTGGTTGAGAAAACACGAGTCGTCAGCACCAGCAGCAGCTCCGTCTATGGCGGGGCCGAACAGATGCCTACCCCCGAAGATCATCCCTGCGATCCCAAATCCCCCTATGCCCTGGAAAAATACCAGGCTGAAGAGTGGGGCCGGCTGTTTGCCAACTTGTATGGACTAGACATCGTTTCTTTGCGCTACTTCAACGTCTTTGGCCCCCATGCTGTCTATGGCGGAGCCTACTCGACCGTCCTGACCGCCTGGCTTTATCACATCTACGTTGACCCCACCTACGAAGCCTTTCTCGAAGGCGACGGTACGCAAAGCCGGGACTTTTGCTTTGTAGACAACGTGGTCCAGGCCAACGTGCTGGCGGCCACCCGGAAACAGGGCTTCAGCGGTGAAGCGTTCAACATCGCTCAGGGCAGCGCCACCACGCTGTTAGAATGTAAGGATATGATTGAGGAACTGTCTGGCCGATCGCTGGAACTGGTGCAGCGGCCACCCCGCGTAGGGGATGTTAAACACACTCTGGCCGACATCTCTGCCGCCCAGCGGGAATTGGGCTATACCCCCACCACCAACTTTGTAGAACAGTTGAAAACGATGGCCGACTGGTACGCCAACCATTACCCTAAAACGTGAGGCGTGATACGTGAAGCGTGAGCGATATCGCCAGTACGTCACGTATCACGCTTCACGCATCACGTTTCTTTTTTGCCGGTTGGTTTGAGCATAATATGCAGCTCATCAAGCTGGCGCGTTTCCACCGGCGAGGGGGCGTCGGCCATGATGTCGGCGGCCTGGGCGGTTTTGGGAAAGGCCATCACTTCGCGGATGTTGGGTTCGCCGGCCATGAGGGCCACCAGCCTGTCGATGCCGGGGGCAATGCCGCCGTGGGGCGGTGCGCCGTACTCAAAGGCTTCCAGCATGTGGCCGAACTGGGCCTCGGCCTGCTCCCAGGAGAAACCGATCAGCTCCATGATTTTGCGCTGCAACGGCCGTTCATGAATACGAATACTGCCGCCCGCCACCTCAAAGCCGTTACAGACCAGGTCATACTGTTCACTGAGTACCTGACCGGGGTCCGTGTCCAGCAGCGGGATATGCTCCCGTTTAGGGGCGGTAAACATATGGTGACTGGGTGCGTAATGGCCCTCTTCCATTTCCTCTTCAAACAAGGGGAAGTCCACAATCCAGGCAAACGAAAGCTGCTTCTCATCCTTGTAACCGAGGCGGCGGCCCATCTCCTCGCGCAGCGACCCCAGCACATTATAGACAATCCGCTTCTCATCGCTGGCATAGAGCAGCAGGTCGCCCGGACCCGCTTCCAATCGCTCTGTAATGGCAATGAGTTGATCGACGGTAAAGAACTTGGTAATAAAGCCCTTTATCTCGCCTGAGTCCGGGTCCAGGGCCATCCAGGCCAGCCCTTTGGCTCCGGCTTCTTTGGCGATGGTTTCTAGCTCGTCGATCTGGGAGCGGCTGTAGCTGCCGCCGCCGGGTACACGAATCGCTTTGACGGGCCGGCCGGCGGCCACGTTTTCGGTAAAGACGCGGAAGGCGCTCTGACCGGCAATGTCCGACAAATCGACCAGTTCCATACCGTAACGTAAGTCAGGCCGGTCAGTGCCAAAACGATCCATGGCTTCGGCATAGCTCAGGCGGGGGAAGTTCTCGGAGGCCAGCGGTACCAAACTGGTTTCCTTGACCATGCCGATGACCAGCTCTTCCATCAGGTCCAGGATGTCGTCCCGTTCGATAAAACTCATTTCCAGGTCAAGCTGGGTGAATTCCGGCTGGCGGTCGGCCCGCTGGTCTTCGTCACGAAAGCAGCGGGCAATCTGGAAGTAGCGGTCGTAACTGGCCACCATGAGCAACTGTTTGAGCTGCTGCGGGCTTTGGGGCAGGGCGTAAAATTTGCCGGGATGGACGCGGCTGGGAACCAGATAGTCCCGTGCGCCTTCGGGCGTGCTTTTGAACAGGATGGGGGTCTCAATTTCCAGAAAGTCGCGCTCGTCCAAAAAGTCGCGGATGAATTTGATGGCCCGGTGGCGAATAATGAGATTGCGCTGCGGCCGTTCGCGGCGCAGGTCGAGGTAGCGGTATTTCAGGCGCAGCGACTCTTCGACGTTTTCGTCCCGGTCAATGAGGAAGGGGGGAGTTTTAGACGGGTTGAGAATCGTAACGGCCGTGGCCAGCACCTCAATCTCCCCTGTGGCCAGATCAACATTTTCCTGACCTTGCGGCCGGCGAGAAACCTCGCCCGTCACCTGAACGACATATTCCCCGCGAATCTGTTCGGCCACGTCAAACGCTTCTTGGGACATGCCCGAATTGACCACCACCTGCGTTTTGCCGTAGCGGTCGCGCAAATCAATAAAAATAACGCCACCCATATCCCGACGCCGGTTCACCCAACCGGCCAGTGTCACTGTCTGACCTACATGCTCTGCCCGCAGTTCGCCGCAGCTATTTGTTTTTAGCATTAAACTTTTTCTCCGTTTTTTTCTAAACTTGTAACTACTAAGCCAGAAACCGGGTTTTTCTCTGGTGTGCCAATGA
>JAWOIM010000265.1:0-4298 GCA_046484685.1 Chloroflexota bacterium
CACACCCTATCACACCGGCCCCGGCCCAATATAGTTCGCGGGTGGTGTATAACGGCCATACCGCCCTACGCCTCGGTCTGGACAATGATAGCAACGTCTACGCCTACTCTTCGGCCCGTCAGACCATCACCCTACCCGCCAGCGCGCTGCACATCAGCCTAACCTTCCACCTTTACCCGGTGTCGGGCGAAGCCACGCTCGCTGCCCCTTCCGCCCTGATGCCCCAGAGCCGCTGGCTGGAGCCGGAACCGGTTACCGTCGGTGATGCCCAATTTGTACTGCTTATTGATCCGGATACGGCCGACATCCTGGAAATTGTCCATTGGAGCCTGAGTAACGGGCAGGCGTGGCGGCAGCATACGGTTGCGCTGCCGTTGGCCTATGCCGGCCGGTCGCTGCTGCTTCATTTTGGCGTATATAACGATGGGGCAAACGGCCGTACTGCCCTCTACGTCGATGATGTGTCGCTGATGGTTATGGATGGGGCACTGGTTCCCAACCGGCTCTACCTGCCCATTATTTTAGAAAACTATACCGCTTCGACCGCTTGCAAATCGGGGAAAAATGGTTTCACCGTTCCTTCAACCCAACCGTGCAGCGTACCGGGTGTCAGGGCGCAGCCTTCACACGCGCCGGACATGCGCACCTGCAAATTACGACCGTCAAAAGATACCATTTCAATCGCACCCCCGTGATAATACTCGATATAGGCGCTTAACTTCTCAATGAGCGCCTTCATCCGCTCCGTATCCGAAGCGATGGAGGAATCAACAGCCGATTTTTCTGAAAACTTTGTCATGGCCCATTTCTCCTTTTCTGGGGAAGCCAGGCTTTTGCTACGCATTGACTAACATTGCTCCAGAGAAAAGCCTGGCTTCTGGCTTATATAGTCGTTACAAATTTGGTCGTAACCTGCTTATTGACCAAGCATACTGGTTTTGGGCAGGCTGCATAAGTAACGGAAAGCACTTGTTTGGTGTGAATTTTATCAAAGCGGGGTAATGCTCCTGAATATGGGTAAATTTTGTGTTTTTGCTTCTAATTTAAGTTGTTTTTAATGTTCTTGTGCCATAATATACCTATGGTGGATAGAACGACTGAAGAATGGCTAGAAGAATTAACGGCCGTTGGCCTGACCCGACAGCGGGCTTTGGCCGATCTGCGCGACTATTTGTTTCGCGCCGTGCTGCTCTACCTACGGCGGCGGCGGTCTGACCTGGATTATCTGGCCGACTCTGATTTACGGGCTATGGCCCAGGATTTTGCTCAGGAAGCAACCCTGTCTGTAGACGAGAATCTGGACAGCTTTCGGGGCAGCGCCAAGTTTACCACCTGGGCCTATCGCTTTGTCATTAACGAAGCAATCAGCCAACTGCGTCGCCGCGATTACCGCAAACGTCTGTCACTGGAAGGGTTGTCGGAGACCGAAACGGCCGTTCTTATGTCCCTGGCCGAACGGAAAGCGGGACGTAATCCAGACCTGCGCGCTGAACGACAAGATATGAGCCGTTTGCTGCTGGAAATTATCCGGAGTGAATTGAACGAGCGGCAGCGGTTGGCCGTGTTGGGCGTTTATTTTGAAGGTCACTCGATACAGGAAACGGCCGAATTCCTCGACACCTCCCCCAATACTCTGTATAAAATGCTCTATGACGCTCGACAAAAGATTAAAACCCGACTACGCCAACTCCACCTCAGTGAAGGGGATTTGTTGGCGGCCTTTGAAGAGTGAAACATGGATGTGGTCTAGGGTGGGTTAGAGACGGCCGTTATAAATCGGTTGTAAGAAAACAGGCCTAAACTGCGTCCTATCTACGGGAAGAAGCAAAAAAGGAAGGTCCCATTGACGCCAGAAGAATTTACTGATTGGGTGGAGCGCATCTATGCCACCCGTGATAACGAGTTAGATTGTACCCAAACCCAAACCCACTTAGCCGCTTATGTTGAAGCCCAGGTTGAAGGCTACCCCATTGCCAACAGACTGGCCGGCCTGCAAGCCCATCTCTACCAATGCCCTGACTGCCGGGAGGTCTATGAAGCGCTCTATGATCTGCTTGAGGCTGAGGCAATGGGTGAGTTAGATGCTGAGTGGCTGCCGGAAACGGCCGAGTTAACCTCTATCGCCGCCGATTAGGATAGGTAAGCAGTATTCAATGTGGGAGACCTGACAGGTTTGCCAAACCTGTCAGGTCTGCGCCCCACGATTTCTTGTCATACTCTGGCCAATGCCATACCTTATCGCTACACCTTATTCATAAAGTCCAGCGTCAGGCGGGTGATTTTATCCCGTTCCTCCTCCAGCAAAATGATGTGACCTGACTCTTCCATCCAGTGCAACTCCTTGATTTTTGAGCTGACCCCCTCCAGAATAATCTGGCCTGCGGCCGGGTCAACGGTTGCATCATGCCGGCCCTGAATGACCAGCACCGGCTGCCGAATCTGCTGCAGATGGCGACGCACCTCTCGCCCTAGTCGTACCAGTTCCACCACCGCCCACAAAGGATTGACCTTATATCCTTGCCAGTAGGGGTTGCCGCCCACATTTTCCTTGGGGATGGCTTCCATGAGCGGGGCGGCCACATAAAGGCGCACCAACTCCGACATAGGGAGAGCCAACTGGATGGCCGGTGCATAACAGAGCAGCCCGGCAATGTCGGCATAGTTCGTCGCTAAATGGAGCGCCAGCACCCCACCCGTTGATTCCCCACCCACAAACACCCGATCACAGTGGGTGGCCAGCAAATGATAGGCCTGCTCCACCTCCCAGGCCCAATCCCGCCAGCGCACTTCGTTCAACTCTTCGGGGCGTGTGCCGTGGCCGGGCAGCAGCGGGGCCATAACCGTGTGGCCGGCTTCATGTAAATCCTGAGCCAACAAGCGGACTTCGGCCGGTGTGGCTGTCAGCCCATGCAGCAGAAGCACCCCGGTGGAGCCAGCCTCCCAGAAAAATGGCTTCCCGTCCAGGTGGGGATTTTGCAGACCTTCTTCTTGTACACTCTTTGTCATTGATACTATCCTGTTGTCAAAATTTACGGTGGATGATATAACCCGGTCCGCAAGTTGGCAAACTTAGAGTATGGCAGCGTTTTGTGGGAGACCTGACAGGTTTGGTGCAAGCAAAGCTTGCCAACCTGTCAGGTCTGCGCCCCACGATTTCTTGCCATACTCGCAAACTTAACCTGATAGAGAAGGAAGAAGCAAAGACGGATGCTGTGGCTCCTGTCCTCGGTCTTTTGTCTTCGCGTCCTTTGCATCATAACAGAGCATTCAACATGAACCAATCCCCAAACGCCCCTACCCATAATCAGCTACGCCGCGATTTGACCTTGATTGACGCCATTGGTGTGGGGCTAGGGGCTATTATTGGAGCCGGCATTTTTGTGGTCACGGGAGTGGCCGCCGGCGTGGCCGGACCGGCCTTTTTGCTGGGTATGCTCATTGCGGCCGGGGTTGCTACCTGTAACGCCCTCAGTTCGGCCCAACTGGCGGCCACCTATCCCCAGTCGGGGGGCAGCTATGAATATGGCTACCGGCTGCTGCATCCCTGGTTGGGATTTGCTGCCGGCTGGATGTTTTTGGCCAGCAAATTGGCAGCCGGGGGAACGGTGGCCCTGGGTTTTGCCGGCTATCTGGCTGCGCTGATTCCGGGGCTGCCACAGCGACCAACGGCCGTTGCTGCCATCATCCTGCTGGTAGGGGTCAACTATTTTGGCGTCAGTAAGGGGGGACGGCTAAATACAATTATTGTGGCCATCACCCTGGCCGCGCTGGCCTATTTTGTCATTGCCGGCATTCCGGCTTTTGATAGTGGGAATTTACGGCCGTTTGCCCCGGCCGGTTGGCAGGGGGTGCTGCAATCGGCCGCCCTGCTCTTTTTTGCCTATACCGGCTACGCCCGCCTGGCCACGCTGGGCGAAGAGGTCCACGAGCCAAAAGTGACCATTCCCCGCGCTATTATCATTGCCTTGGGAACGGCCGCCCTGCTCTATGCGGCCGTGGCCCTGGTGGCGGTTGGCGGTGTGGGGGCTGAGGTCATGGCCGGCACCAGTTCGCCGCTGGAGCGAGCGGCCGCGGCCTTTACGCTGCCCGGCGTGGGGCTGGTCATTGGTCTGGGGGCGGTGACGGCTATGTTGGGCGTACTGCTGAGCCAGGTGTTGGGCATCAGCCGTATGACCTTTGCCATGGCCCGCCGCCGCGACTTCCCCGCCTTTTTTGACCACGTCAACCCGGCTTATGGCGTGCCAGATCGGGGACTCTTTCTGACCGGCTTTTTCCTGATTCTGGTGGCCGTGTTTGGC
>JAWOIM010000266.1:0-4707 GCA_046484685.1 Chloroflexota bacterium
GGTGAAAAGGCGGTCATTGAGTTGGTCGACCGAATTGTGGCCGCCACCCCGGCCGAAGTATGTCAGCTTACCTGGCTCTACGGCACAGATAAGGAGAAAATCAGCGTCATTCCGCCCGGCGTCGATTTGCAGCGCTTTCAGCCCATTGACCCTAAAACAGCCAAAACAACGGTGGGCATTCCCTGCGGCGATACCAACATCCTCTTTGTAGGGCGCATTGAGCCGCTAAAGGGGGTAGACACCTTGCTACGAGCCATGGCTCTGATTGAAAAACGCTGCCCCCACGCCGTTGAAAATGCCTGTGTAGCTATCATCGGCGGCGACCCCTGGAGCGATGATCCCGATGAGGAGATGGCCCGTCTGCAAGCCCTGCGCCACGAATTGGACATCCATGATCTGGTTACATTCTTAGGCTCCAAAGATCAGGAGATTTTGCCCAACTATTATGCCGCCGCCGAAATGGTGGTCATGCCCTCTCATTATGAAAGCTTTGGCATGGTGGCCCTGGAAGCGATGGCCATGGGTACACCGGTCATCGCCTCGGAGGTAGGCGGGCTGGCCTACCTGGTGCAGGATGGGGTCAACGGTTTCCACGTGCCTTCTCGCGATCCGGAGGCACTGGCGGAGCGGATGTATGCGCTGCTCAATGACGAAAACTGCCGCAAAATGCTCGGCCGCCAGGCGCGTGAGTATGCCCAACAATTTGATTGGTCGATTATCACAGAGCGGATAGTGGGATTGTATGAGAAAGTATTGCAGCAGACTGAGGATGAAGGACGGAAAACGGAGGCACAGTCTCCGTCTTCCGTCTTTCATCTTCCGTCCCCTACGGCCCAATAACGGCCGTTCCGCCCATATACGGCCGTAACACGTCCGGCACTACTATCGAGCCATCCGCCTGCTGATTATTTTCCAAGATGGCAATCATGACGCGGGGCAGGGCCAGGCCGCTGGCGTTGAGCGTGTGGGCCAATTGCAGCTTGCCACCTTCGGCCGGCCGGAACTTTACATTGGCCCGCCGCGCCTGAAAGTCAAGCGCGTTACTGATCGAGCTAACCTCCAGCCATTCCTGGCAGCCGGCCGCCCACACCTCAATATCATACGTTTTGGTCATCACAAAACCCACGTCCCCCGAACACAACTCCACCAGCCGGTAGGGCAGTTGCAGCGCGTCACAAATGTCGATGGCCTGCTGGCGCAGCTCTTCCAGAGCAGCAAAGCTCCGGTCCGGGTGAGTGAACTGGTACATCTCCACCTTGTCAAACTGGTGGCCTCGCTTAATGCCGCGCACATCCCGGCCTGCGCTCATCTTCTCGCGGCGGAAACAGGGAGTGTAAGCTACATATTTCAAGGGCAGATCGGCCTCATCTAGCACATCGTCCCGATGGATATTGGTCAGGGCAATTTCGGCCGTGCCCAGCCACATAAAATCTTCTTCGGCATCCCGGTAGATATTGTCGTAAAACTTGGGCAGCTGCCCGGCGGCCTCAAAGACGCTGGAGCGCACCATAAACGGCGGGTAAATTTCTGTGTAGCCGTGATGCTCCAGGTGGTAGTCGAGCATAAACTGAATGAGCGCCCGCTGCAGGCGTGCCCCCTGCCCTTTCAGCACGTAGAAGCGGCTGCCGCTGAGCTTGACCCCCTGCTCAAAGTCGATAATGTCCAGCGCCGGGCCGAGATCCCAATGAGGGAGGGGGTCAAAGTCAAAGGTAGGGAGTGGAGCACCTTGTGGGTCGTGTAAAACGTTGTGGCTTTCGTCAGGGCCGAGAGGAACCGACTCATGGATCAGGTTGGGCACCCACATCATCTTGTCGTTAAGATCGCTTTCTAACTGGCGCAGTTCCTCATCCAGGCTGCTGATTTGCTCTCCGATCTGGCGCGTTTCATCTTTGGCCTCATCGGCATTGGCTTGGAGGGCGTTGACCTGGGTTCGCAGCCCGTCTGCCGGCTGCCCCACTTCCTGACCGGCCTCGGCTCGCTTCAAGTCTGCTTCCAACTTTTTCAAGCTCCCCAGCCAGCGCCCGATCTGTTTTGAGCTTTCATTCCGCTGCCGGCGCAAATCTTCCACGTCTTGCAAAATAGTGCGCCGCCGCTCATCCAGCACCAGAATCTCGTCAATCAGACCCGGATTGTCGTTACGCTTCTCCAGGCTGGCTTTGACCAGGTCTGGTTTTTCTCGAATCAAGTTGATGTCTAACATCGTTCTCTCCTTTTACGGATGCAACAGCGGATTGGGAAATTAACGGATAAAATGCGTTCCTTTCTTAATCCGTTGTTGTCACCAAAATAAAAAGGCCCCCTCGTCATTCCAGGACGAGGAGGCCCGTGGTGCCACCTGGTTTTGCTGTTATCTGCTCATTGACAATTGACCATTAAACAGCCTTGTTCTCACGCCATAACGGGCGAACCCGGCGCAACTTCTTTAGCAATAGTCCACAAATAAAAATCTGTGTTTATCCGCGTTAATGGTTCGACAATGCTCACCACAAGTCTGCGTCCCATTGCCCTTTTCGTCGCGCAACTCAGGAGGGGATTTCAGGCCGCTTGACTGTTAGCTCACACCGTCCACTTGCTAACTCTCTGAGAATCGGCAACGACCGTACTTATCTCCATCATTGTTATTCTATATGTAAGAATATGCTTATTATAATAAGAGCCGAAATGGTCGTCAACTCACAGTCTATATATTGACCGGTAGATTGTCTTGACGGGTTAATAGTACTTATAGACCATTACATTAGTAAGAGTCAAAACTTTATACTATAGGTCAGCTTCTTAAACATTACACAGGAGACATGTTTACAATGAACACAAATCGTCGTACCCTTCATTTTCTTGTTCTAACAGCTATCTTTTTATTTCTGACAGCCTGGACCCAGGCTACTGTCGATCAATATTATGCTTTATTCAAAGCAGTTGAGCCGGTTCCTAATCTTACCCAAGAATTCCCTGACACTGATTACAATGATGCCTACGCTTTTCAGGAAGCCCTTATTGACCGCTTTGCGGCCGATGGCGACCCCGTAATCGGGTACAAAGTGGGTCTCACCGGTCCCCAGCTTCCTTTTGGCGCTGAAGAACCGATTTACGGCCGTTTGTACGATTCCATGGTTGTGGCCCCCAACAACAAAATCTTCCGCTCAGACTATATTATCCCCATGGTTGAAATTGAGCTGGCCTTTATCTTTGGTGAGGATGTGACCTATCCTGTGACCCAGGCCGAACTGGCCGCAAAAGTTGTGGCTGTGGCCCCGGCCGTTGAGTTTCCCGACCTGCTTTTTGAAGACCTGCCCAACCTTTTCTGGCTCGACATTATCGCTATGAATGTTTCACCGCGCCAGGTTATTATCGGCCAACCGATCCCCATTGATCAGGTTGACGTCAACAATATTCAGGTCACCGTACGCCAGAAAAATCAGATCATCAATCAAGGTGTTTCCACAAACGTCCTGGGTGACCAATGGGAATCCCTGCTGTTCCTGGTGGAACGACTGGACTCCCGTGGCTACCAGATTCAAGCCGGTGACGTGGTGATGACCGGTGCCATGAGTGGCATGTTCCCCGCCGCGCCGGGCCACTATCATGTCCAATATGAAAACTTAGGCAAACTGCGCTTTAAAGTTGTTGAATAATTTTTAGACCACGGACCATAGACGGTGGACGACGGACGACGGACGATGAATAATCATCGTCTATGGTCTATCGTCCATCGTCTTTTTTTACTTTACCCCGATGTATTTATGCGTCTGGATGCTTAAGCGCCAGCCGCGTGCCATCACAGTTTCCAGGCAAAGTTCGGTTGCTTTAGGGCTGGTACTGACCGGCTGTAAACAAATCTGAGTGGTGGCCGGTGGTTGGGCTGCCGCCAACAATTCCTCCAGGTCGGTAATATCCTGCGACCGACCCACTACATGCTTGATCTCATGCGCCTGAGTCAGCGTTTCTAATCGTACTTCCTTGCCGCCCGGCATATTCAGTTTAGGCGAAACACAGACCCAATCAAAGCCGGCCTGCAAATGACCCACTTCTGTGCCGCTGGTCTCGATGGCTACACGATAACCCGCTTCCTGTAGGGCAGCCACCAGCGGGGCCAGATCATATTGGGCCGGTTCCCCTCCCGTCACCAAAACCCATCTGGGGCCGGCGTTATGGTCACGAATATGGGCCACAATCTCGTCAGCCGTCAGAAGCGTATACCGAGGATTAGCGCCCAGCGCCTCGGTCAGCGTGGCTACGGTATGGTCCGGGTCCATCAGCCAGGTCTCTTTGGTATCACACCAGGGGCATCCAACGGCACAGCCATGCAGCCGCAGCAGTACCATAGCCACGCCGGTTTGCACCCCTTCCCCCTGAACACAAGTATAGCAGTCGTTGACAGGATAACGGATAAGCTGGTTCATGAGGGCCGGTACTCTGCCCAGGTTTTGGGCGTCTCGCTGATGCGAATGGCATATGTTTGGGGCCAGCGCTCTTTGCACCAATGATAAAAATGTCGGCACAGCACTTCTACGCTGGTAATGTCACCGATGACATCATTCAGGTGGCGATGGTCAAACTCATTGTCGATATATTCTTTTAACGGCCGTAAATCCTTATAATCCACGACAAAACCAACCTCATTCAGTTCCTCGGCCCGCAAGACAATCTCCAGCACATAGTTGTGGCCGTGTAAACGACGGCAGGGATTATCTTCCGGCAGTTGGGTCT
>JAWOIM010000357.1:0-16334 GCA_046484685.1 Chloroflexota bacterium
GGGAGAAGTAGACTATTTTCTACTTCTCCCTTTCTACTTTTTATTCTGGTATCGTGGTAACGGCCGTATCCGGCACAGGTGGTGGCTGCAGCAGCCGGCCTCTTAAATCCTGCGCATCATTGGGCAAGCCGCGAAGCAGGGCATCCAGCGGTGTAAAAATACCTTCCAGGCGCGTAAATGGGGCACCCAGCTCCGTTTCGTTAAGCGGAATTTCCACGTCCACGGCCAGCGTGACAGGAATCGTCTGATCGACCGGAACCTCCAGATTTAGAAAAACGGGCAGCGCCAATCCCTGGGGCAGGCTCAAGCTGACGACACCGGCAATAGTACCGCCACCTCCGGGCAAATCAAACCGAGCCGGTATATTTTGCAGCGGTATCGGCTCCATTACCACCACGGTTGTTGCCTGCTGCAATGGTAGGGTAAAAGAGATAGGAATTGTATCTTCAACTTGAATGACGCGCTCAATTTTGGCGTTGTTCATCTCCACAAAGCTGGTGTTTAAGCCACCGACAATGGGCACGGCGATATCGTTCACAATAGGCAAAATAAGGGGCAGTATAACCAGCAATACAATCAACAGCACCAGGTTCATTGTAAAAGAAAAAAGAATGGCAAATGTCTTAAAAGCCTGCCATGGTTTTCCACTCCAGATTGACTCTTTCATGCGTCTACCCTCCAACCACTTCTAGGTTGACATATTATTTAGAAAGATGGTAGCATACTTTACGTAAAGTGCCAAACAGGACAAGAGTACCGAGTTAGGCAGGTAGGGGCCTAACGCCCAAGCTTACAATTGTTTCCCGGGAAACAATTGCAGATGTTTTTTGTGTGTTAGGAAAATTTCAGTAGAATTAAGGCTGGTTAGTAGCTGAATAATACCGTTTAGCCGGGCCACTATATTTGATGGAGCAAGAAGGCAGCAAGTGAAAGGGTGGTTTGTGCCCTAGATCATATAATGCCAGACAAATGCCAGCATAGGACTTAGTTCATGACAAATGATGTAGCCATCCTTCTAGACCTGGACAATATAATCATTGGCGCCAAGCAGGCAAACCTGTCTTTTGACATCAACCTTATATTAGATCATATCAAAGAGATCACAAACGGCCGTATTGTTTTACGCCGCTCCTATGGTGATTGGCGGCAAAGCCGCGACCTGCTCAAAGATCTGACCACCGCCGGTTTTCTCATACAATCTACTGTGCGTATCAATACGTACAGTAAAAATCTGGCCGACATGCAAATTGTGGTCGACACAATGGACACGCTAATTGACGGTCATAATTATAACGTTTATGTCCTGATAACCGGAGACAGGGATTTTACACCCCTGGTGCAATCATTGCGTAAACGAGGCAAACAAGTTATCGGCGTCGGTGTACGCCATACTGCCAGCCGCAGCTTCGTCAGTTTGTGTGACCAGTACATCTTCTATGAATCTCTTATCAGTTCTGAAATTCTGGATGATGGGAACGTGGAAACATTGCTGCAGCGGGCACTGGATCGGCTGCTGGCCAATGATGACCGGGGCCAGGCCAGTGTACTCAAACAGTATATGCTAGAAATGAGCAGTGGGGCTTTTGAAAACACCCCTCATGCTGAGAGCAGCTTTCGCAAATTCCTGACATCCTTTCCCCATATCCTGGCTATCGAGCAAGAGGATACAACTATTTATGTGCGGCGACCAGATAAAACAAAGTCAACGACAGTTGAAAAAACAAAGGTCAGCCCGCCTAAAAAGGTCCCTACCTCAACGCCTGACGGTGAAGAACGGGCGCTGCACCAACTCTATCAAACCGGCCTTAAAAAGCAAAAGCTGCGTATTGTAGACGCCAAAGCCCGCTTTACTATTTTGTTCGACATGATTCAAATGCTAAGCGTGGATCGTCAATATGAATGGCGCCAACTTTTGGAAGCCCTGTATGACAAATACAGCGAAACCCCAACGTTTGACATCTCTAAAAACATGATCAATGCTACCATGCTGCTGGCCCGGCAGGCCGGGGTCATCCGCACCTTAAAAGGGCGCTCCCTGTCCACAGCACCGGTTGTGCTGGAAATTAGCACACCCCAGCCCTTTAAAGACGCCATTTTGCATTGTGATGCTGTCTATCTGCGTGAGATTTTGGCTCTTACTGAACCATTTGATATCCAGGAAGCATCTCTGGCCCTTTATGATAGCCCTAAATATGTGAAATATCTGCAAAAGAATGTTATGAATCGAGTGGACAAGATTAGCTGAACCGTATCTCATCACGGTGGCCAAAGCCTTTGCCATTGTCAATAAAGTAAAGACGGTCGGTCACCAACTTGTACCAGTTAACTTTTAGCAGGGCTTGCTGTAGCGGTGCGGGGGCCTGGGCCAAAAAGGGAAATTTGGCGTGGTAGTGGGCCATAGCTGTCTGCCGCGCCTGACCGCTTAACCGGGTTACAATCCCTTCCAGTTGAATGCCTTGAATTGTTTCCCAATCGGCATAATCTTCCTGAATGGTAACGGCCGTGCGCGGCTGGGCTTCTATATTTTGAGCATGGCGCGTGTGCCCGGCCGACAGGAAATAGAAGGTAAACTCTTTGTTGACGTAAAAAACGGCCGCTGCCCATAATCCGGCCGGTCCCGTTGTGGCCAGCGTCATCACGTGGTGGGCCGCTATATATGCTAGTGCTTCCTCTTTGACGGTATCCATCATGGTTGAATGCGAGAAGTAGAAAGTAAAAAGTGGAAAGTAAAAAGCACACAAGTACTTCCTACTTCTTACTTCTTACTTCTCACTCCTCCCCCCAGCGTGTAAACAAATCAACCGGCAGCGACACGTCAACCAGGTCCAGCACCCGGTTGACCGTCTGGTTGACAATATCGTCAATGGTTTGGGGTTTGTGGTAAAAAGCGGGCAAGGGCGGCACGATAATTGCCCCCAACTCGGCCGCCAGCAGCATGGCCCGAATGTGGCCGATGTGCAGCGGTGTCTCACGAGGCAGCAAAATAAGACGGCGACGGTCTTTTAACACCACATCGGCCGCTCGCAGCAGCAGATTGTCGCTAAACGAGTAGGCAATGCCCGCCAGCGTTTTCATTGAACATGGAGCCACAATCATGCCGTCGGTACGAAAAGAGCCGGAAGAAATGGCGGCCGCTATATTCTTGAAGCCATATACCACATCGGCCATTGCCGTCACCTGATCAGGTGTATATGCTGTTTCCAGGGCAATTGTGGTCGCGCCGGCGGCCGTCATGACCAAATGGGTCTCTACCTCAGCCACATCACGCAGCAGTTCAAGCAGGCGAATCCCATAAATAACGCCGCTGGCACCCGAAATACCAATAATTAATCGTTTCATCATGGTTTTCCTCTACAGTCAGCTACAGGTATAATGGCCAGGTTCACTGTTAATTGTTAACGGTTACTGGCCAATTGTCAATAAGATGGCCCCAATCGCTGCTAATTAACAGCGGACTAGTAATCATTCACTTACCCTGACAATGGAACGCGGATTTTCACGGATGAGGCGGATACTTCGGCTTCGCTCAGCACAAGCTTTCGCGGATAAAACAGAAAAAATCCGTATTTATCCGCTGTATCTGCGTTTATCCGCGTCCTATTCTATGACTAACTGAACGCTTACCCAGACTATTAGCAAGTGAAAATTCTAAGTTGAGGTTATTGTGAAAACTATCTATGTAAATGATCTGACGGCCGGCACGGACCTGGTCAATGAGCCTTTTTTAATGGAAGAAGGGTCGCAGCGCACAACGAAAGACGGCCGTCCCTTTCTTCTCTTCAAATTACGTGACAAAACCAATCAGGTGGGGGCGGTTTTTTGGGACGTACCTGACCACATCCAATCGTTGGCCCATAATGGGGCGGTTCTGCTGGTGACCGGCCAGGTTGTTACCTATCGTGACGCCCTGCAAATCAACGTCACCGACTTAAATCCCAGCAGCGACCCGAACCTGGCTGAGTTTTTGCCGGCCAGCAGCCGGTCCCGTCAGGAGATGCTGCTTGAACTGCAAGCGCATATCTCCGGGCTGGGCCAACCCTGGCAGCAGTTGGTATCTGATCTGCTGCAAGAACCGTTTTTGACGGCCTTTGCCAACGCCCCGGCAGCCCGGTCTATGCACCATGCCTATATTGGCGGCCTGCTCGAACACAGTTTGAGCATGGCCACGCTGGCCGATCTGCTGGCTGCCCATTACCCGGCGGTCAAAAAAGATTTGCTGGTTGCCGGCGCCCTGCTGCACGATATGGGCAAGGCTATTGAATATGACGTGACCGGGGGTTTTAACTTTACAGACGACGGCCGTTTAGTGGGCCACATTGTGCGGGCGATTGTTATGATTGAAACGGCCGCGTCTCAGCTCGACATCGATGCAGACAGCTTGCGCCAACTGGTCCATTTGATCGCCTCCCATCACGGCAAAGCCGAGTGGGGCGCTCCGGTAGAACCCAAAACGATAGAGGCGGTGCTGCTGCATCAGATCGACATGATCGACAGCCGGGCACAAGGCTTTTACGATCATCTGGACAGAGAACAACGCAACGGCCGTTGGACCCAGAATAACAGCTATATGTTTGGCACGGAGTTGATGTACCCGGACGGGTGGTGATCGGTGACCGGTAGTCGGTAATCAGTGATCCGTTACCGGTCACGGCTCACCGATAACGGATCACGGGTCACGGCTCCGGCGGCACAATATACAGCGTCGCCATCAGGGAGCCGGTCACCGGTGAATAGACATCTTCGATCTGGCCCTGGGGGAAGGTTGACCGGACCTGCCTTATTTCAATGAGCCGGGCGGGTAAGAAAATATAAACTTCACCCCGGTCTGGTTTACTGTAGGCCGGGTCAATGGGCGCTTGCAGCGGCTCTAAAATATCCTCGGCCTCGGCACCGGGAACCAGATAAGGAAGCGTGGCAAAGCCCCAATACATCCAGGGCGCACCGATAAAATAAAAGGTATGATCATCCTTTAACTCATTGAGACGGGGAGCAATTTCGGTAGCCAGAGCCGCATGGGGTCCCCCAAATAGGCGCTGCGGTGTAAAATCAATAAAGTAGGTTTTTAGGCTAATCAGGGCAAATGCAGTCACGGCCAGGACCAACAACGGCCGTTGGGGAAATCGTTTTATCCCTTTGGCCCCCAACTGCACCATTTCCCAGAGCATCAGGCCCACAAAAAAGCAGGTGGGCACGGCCAGCGTTATTAAGCGCTGGCTGCTGGGGGGGCTTTCCGTCAACATGCCGCCTAAAATCATGCCGCCCCACCACCAGGCGACCATGGGTGCCAGGCGCATATCGGCTTCACGCCCAATCAGGCGCAGCGTGCCATAAGATAGGCCCAACAAAAAAATCACGCCAAAGAAAGGATCCAGCAGTGGCTGGCGCAGCCCATACCAGACGGTGCGATCAGGATAATAATTAAAGGCCAGGGCTGCCCGCTGAAACTGGTCAAACAAAATACCGACCAGACCTTCCTCGCGCATCTCAACTTCACTCTCTAACCACCCACTTTGGATAATGCCGACCTGGTTAATACGGGCATTAAAATCATCAGGAAAGCGGACTGCGTATTGAATCATAGGTCCGGCCGTAATAAGAAAGGCTGCTACGGCCACAAACAAACCGGCGCTATGCTGGCGTAAAAATTGGCGTGGATTGCACACAAAAAGATAGCCAAGAACGGTTATAATCACTATAGGCGTTAGCCGTGCGCCGGCATAAAAATAAAAGGCCAGCCCGGCCACAATGCCACACAACGCCCAATCCAGCCAGTTACGTCGGTCCAGGGCACGGTATAAAAAGATTAGCGACAAGGCTAAAAACATGGGGTCGGCAATTTGGTTGGAGCCAAGACGAGAATAATGAATATGGTAATGGTAGGTGGCCAGCAGGGCCATCACCACCAGCGCCAGGGGAGTGCCTTTTAGCCGCTTCACCAGAAAAAAGGCGATAAAAACAGTCGCTGTGCCCACAAACACCCAGGGCAAGCGCAGCCCCAGTACGTCTGGCCCAAAGAGGCGGATGGTGAGGCTGTTAAAAAAGAAGCTCATGGTGGGCACGCCCAGCCAGCCGGTCGTAAACGGGTTGCGAATTTCGCGGTTGATGACCTGTATCGCTTCCAACCCTTGTGAGGCTTCATCACCAGACAGGGTGTAAGGCAGCGATTGAACCTGCCATAGGCGCAGCAGCAGCGCCAACAGCCCTATGCCGCCCACGGCCAACAGCAGGCCCCGTCGCTCATGCCAAAGGCGACGCCAGCGGTCTCGACTAAAACCAAGACGGGTTTGGGGCGGAGCCACGGCACTGACAAAGAGGAAAATGGCCAGCAGCCACAGTAGTGTGACTGCCAGATAGTTGTCGTGGCGGGTCATGGTGGGAATGATAGCCAGCACCCAGGCGGCAAAGAGGGTGGAAAGAAAAACGGCCGTTATGCGCAACAAGAGTCGATCATACCTGGCCGCCTGTTCACGCCACCAACTTAACATAACTTTGCCACTGTTTGCCAGCCAAAGCAGCAGCGCGCCGGCCACCACAACCAGTACACCCAACAGCGGTGGTTGGCCAAAAGGGGTCTCTAGCAGCGCCGTACGCCAACTCAAATAGCCCATCAGGACCAGGACCAACAAGAAAAAGAGCAGCAGCAAAGGCCGCCACTCCTTTATTGACAGCCTAACAGATTTGTTTGGGGAATCAGACATAGTTTGCATCCATTCTTTGAATTTTGTCAGAGTTCAGTACAATTTAACGCAATGGAAAAAGAAATTCAACAACTGGTTCAACAAATTCATGACGCCCCGGGCCAAACGATGATGGTTGCGGCCGGAGCCGGCACCAAAGCTTTATCCAGTTTGCTGGGCGTTGCCGGGGCCACGCGCACCTTGCTCGAAGCGGTTGTTCCCTACAGCACGGCCGCTTTTGATGACTTTTTGGAGCAAACACCGGCTCAATATGTCGCCGGCAAAACGGCCCGTCTGCTGGCCGGTCGTGCTTACACACGGGCCCGCTGGTTGGCTCCCTTCCATGAACCAGTGGTTGGCCTGGCCTGTACGGCCACTATTGTCACCGACCGACCCAAACGAGGCGAACATCGGGCACATCTGGCCACCTGGCAAAATGAACGGCTGGTACGTTATGCCCTTTTCCTGGACAAAGGGGCTAGAGTGCGGGAAGAAGAAGAGGATTTAGTCAGTCGCATTATGTTAAATGGATTGGCGGCAGCCCTTAATTTAGAAGCAGTACTGCCTCTTTCGCTGCGAGATGCAGACCGCTACAAAGTCAAAACATTTGATTTTGCCCATATGGCCGGCCAATTACTGGACGGTAAATTACCCTATTTTTCTATCGACGACAACGGCCGTATTCTTACCCATACCCACGACACCCGCCCCCCCATGCTGCTCTCCGGTTCCTTCAATCCGTTGCACCAGGGCCATCTGGCCCTGGCCCACACCGTACAAAACATGAGCGGCCGGCCAATTGCCTTTGAGATTTCCGCCACAAACGTCGATAAACCCTCGCTCAGTCAGACAGAACTGCTGGCTCGCATGGGCCAATTTGCCGGGCGCTACCAAATTTTTGCCGGCACCGCCCCTACCTTTGTCGAAAAGGCGCGTCTTTTTCCGCAAACAACGTTTGTTGTCGGCTATGACACCGCCCGCCGTATTTTAGATCCCCACTATTACAACGATGATCCGGTCCGTTTGCACGCAGCCCTGTCAGACATCCAGGCACAAGGGTGTGCTTTTTTAGTGGCCGGGCGAATTGATAGGGAAAACGGCCGTTTTCAGCGCCTTTACGACCTCAACATTCCACCCCCATTCGGCGGCCTGTTTCAGGCCGTGCCCGAAGAACATTTTCGCAGTGACATTTCCTCTACAGAACTACGGCAGGCCGGTCATAAGGGGAGCCGGTAACCAGATCACCGCTTGTCAATACGGCGTACCGTCTGGCGCAGTTTGAGGATACTGTGGGGTGGATGATACCCTTTACGGAGGCTGGTATTAGCGTAAACCAATGTATCACGTCCCACCAGGCAGCCGGGATTCAGGACCGCATTGCAGCCGGTCTGCACATCATCGCCCAAAATCGCGCCCAGTTTGGCCAGCCCGGTATCGTATTGTTGGCCGTCGATGATCAGCTTAATAGTCGGCCGTTTTCCGGTCACCGCATCTTTCTCACTCACCATAGCCAGGTTGCTGAGCTTGGTGCCTGCCCCCAGATTTACCCGCTGCCCCAAAATCGAATCGCCCACATAATTGAAGTGTGGGGCATGGGCCTGGGGCAAAAAGAGGCTGTTCTTGGCTTCGCTGGCGTGACCCAGCAGGCTGTCCGCCAGCATCACCACATTTTCACGAACAAAGGCACCGTGGCGCACCACGGCTCCCGGCCCAATATAGGCCGGTCCTTCTATATAGGCCCCCGGCTCAATCTGCGCCCCCGGCCCCACATAAAGGGGCCGGTCGCTCAAATAGGCACCGGGCATCACCTCACCTAAAATTTCCTGACGGCTGCCCACCTGCTGCCTTACAAAAGGCGCAATACGGGCCACAGCCTGCCAGACATAGTCGCAGTCAGCAAATAGATAACGAGCGATATCATCAGTTAACTCAAAAAAATCGCTGGCTTGCAGCATGAGTACCCCTTCGAACATGACCATGGACGACAGACGACAGAATCTCATTCATCGTGCGGTGGCCGCTGTAAACTTGCTTTGAAATAAAAAGAGGACACAGCCCGACACCGTGTCCTCTATTCTTTTTTGTGCCCGGATATGGTATTTACTCTTTTGGTTCAACAACAATTCGCACGGCCGTTCTCTCTTGCTCGTCAATCTCTACTTCTACAAAAGAGGGGACGCAGAAGATATGGACGCCTTCTTCGGCCAGGTACCCTTTGGCAATGACTATGGCTTTGATGGCCTGGTTCACGGCACCCGCGCCAATTGCTTGTACTTCGGCACGATTTTCTTCGCGCATAACACCGGCAATAGCACCGGCAACTGCGGCCGTCCGTGACCGAGCAGACACTTTGATAATATTCATAATGATGGGCCTCCTCATTTGGACATTGAGTTTAATGTCCTGATTAGGTTGGATAAAGTCGGGAGCATGCTTCAAAATCACAAGAATTCTAGACAATTTCAGGCTAGATTGTCAAGCAAAAGGCTAGATATGGCCGTTTTTAACCCTAAAAAGCAGTATTTCCCTATTAAATCGCTGTTACACCAATCGTGCAATAGGAACCTGATTTTCACAGCCTTTTGTTTCGAACGGGATGCAACAACGCATTTCCTGGCCTTACATAACAAAAAGTCTTACCGGAACATTTGGGGGCGGCAGCCATCTTTCATCCTATCCCTTGGGGCTAAACCATGCTGTCAAGCAGTTTAGCTTAAAATTGCCGGTTTTTTAAGGTTGGGCCAGTCTAAAAATTTGCGACCTTTTAAGCAAAATAGCATTGCAGGTTCCCGGTGGCTCTGTTAGAATGAATGGACACTTACTGAAGAGGAAGAGAAGAGGATGCCGAGCAAATCCAACCCAACCATTTGCGCTAACGTTCGATCTGATCAGTGGCTATTTGCCAGTGGCCACACGCCCAACTGGACGGGCTATCTCGGTAAACAAATGCTATTCGGGTAATCTCCAATAGCTCTCCCCGAAAAACGACCATTTTATTAAATTAAACGGGTACACAACCCGATGTTTATGCCTGCCTGCTTGCTGTAGTATAGGCACGACTTGCAACAATGTGGGCACTTGCAGCCATGTAGGCAGCAGTTGTATGTATAGAACAAGGTAGGGGCCGTCTATGTCAGCGAAAAAAATCTGGAAAGCAACGTTAGGAGAGCTGGAGATGCAAATGACCAGGGCTACTTTTGACACCTGGTTGAAGGATACACGTGTACTCAGCTATGAAGACGATCTGTTTGTCATCGGTGTGCGTAATGATTACGCCAAAGATTGGTTGGAAAACAGATTAAAGGATACGATTTTACGTGCTCTGGCCTCTATTTTAGGCCACGAGGGCCAGATACGCTTTGTGGTCTGGTCCGATGAACTGATTGCGCCACCGCCACCGGTGCTGCCCCATAATCCCCTCCCTGTGGCGGTAAACGGCCGTTCTGCCCCCGGCACCGAATCGGGCATTTGCGAACGCTTTGATTTTGCCTCTTTTGTGGTGGGTCCCAGCAACCGGTTAGCCCATGCGGCCGCCCTCTCAGTAGCCGAACAGCCCGGCACTGCCTACAATCCCCTCTTTATTTACGGCGGTGTGGGCCTGGGCAAAACCCACTTACTGTACGCGATTGGCAACAAATGCCGCCAGTCTGGGCACGCCGTTTGCTACATCTCTTCCGAAACCTTTACCAACGACCTGATCCAGTCGATTCGCAGCAAAGATATGCTGGCTTTTCGTGAAAAATATCGCACGCTGGACGTCCTGCTTATCGACGACATCCAATTTATTGCCGGCAAAGAAAGCACGCAAGAAGAGATGTTCCACACCTTTAATGAACTGCACAACCAGGGCAAACAGATCGTTATCTCCAGTGATAGGCCGCCCAAAGCAATGCACAGCCTGGAAGAGCGGCTGCAATCTCGTTTTGAGTGGGGTCTGATTGCCGATGTACAGATTCCCGACATTGAAACACGAACGGCCATTTTACAAACCAAAGCCGAAAGCGCCGGTATCACCATTCCGCAGCCTGTGCTGGAGCTAATTTCCCACCATGTTCGGCACAACGTGCGTGAACTGGAAGGGGCATTGAACAAGGTAGTTGCCTACGCCCAGTTGATGGACAGCCCCGTGACGGCGCAGCTTGTGTCCATGGCGCTGGCTGATTTACTGCGCCAACCGAACCGGCTGACGGTGGCCCAGGTCATAACGGCCGTTTGCCACCATTACAAAATCAACCCTGATGAGTTAACCGGTGCCGGCCGCAGCCGAATTATTTCTCATCCACGCCAGGTGGCCATGTACCTGGCCCGCACCGAAACCGATGCTTCACTGCCCGAAATCGGCACCGAACTGGGCCACCGCGACCATACCACAATTTTGTATGGCTACGAAAAAATTGCCGAGAAAACCACCACTGACATGGAGCTGCGGCGCGAAATTATATCTATCAAATCCGCTCTCTACGAGTCCGAACCCGCCTATTATTAATAATGGCGGGGTGCTGCTTATCAGAATAACTAATTATAGACGCCGAAAAAGAGGCTGAAACGGGGGCTGTTGTCCGTTTCGGCCTCTTTTTGTACCCCCATATACAGCCCTCTCTCCCGCACCATCTAAACATAACTGGCAGTGGCCCATGTGGATAAGTAGGCTAAAGCTGTGGATAACCCTCTCTTTTTGGGGAAAACTGTGGAAAACTACACGAACAGACCCGAATATGCGTTCTACAGGAAAAAGGGGCTACAGCCCATATATGGGGGTGTACAGCCGATAAGCGGAAAATATTACGGTTAGGGAAGCTTCTGAAATAACAACCGTTTTTTACTTACCATAATCCATCATAAACAACTCAAGCAGTATTCCACAACGACCCCGCCCGCTCAAACGCAAACGCCCCGGAATTAACCCCAACATAAAGGGGGGCTGGGCCAGAAAGAATCAGATATGGGTTACAAACGCCGTTGTCCACATATCCACAGCCCCTACTATCTACTACTAAAAATAATAACTATAATAAGGGTAACCTGAATAACTTATAGGATAACTATGATCACAACAATATTAGATCAACTGCGCCGCAATCGAGACTTTATGCAGAATGTGGTTGCCTGGGAAAAACAGCCGCCGCGCCCGGCAAAAACGGCCACCCTGTCTCAGCCGCTGCTGCCGGACGTGGACCGGATGCTGCACGCACGTGGGCTGCTTCCCCTGTACACGCACCAGGTCCAGGCCATTGAAGCCATCCGGCGCGGCGAACATCTGATTTTGGCCACGCCCACCGCCTCGGGCAAATCGCTGGCGTATACGATACCGGTCCTGGAGCGGCTGCAGCAACGGCCGTCCCACCGCGCCCTCTATCTGTTCCCCACCAAAGCGCTGGCCCACGATCAGCAGGCAGAAACGGCCGCGCTCATCAACGCGGGGCAGATGGCTGTGCCCGTACACAGCTACGACGGCGACACCCCGCAAAGCCGGCGCCGCCAGGTGCGGCAGGCGCAGGGAATTCTTATTACCAATCCGGATATGCTCCATGCCGGTATTCTGCCGTACCATACCGGCTGGCGCGATCTGTTCAGTAATCTGGCTTATATTGTACTGGATGAGGTCCACACCTATCGCGGTGTTTTCGGCAGCCATGTGGCCAACCTGCTGCGTCGGCTGCTTCGTATCTGTGAATTTTATGGCAGCCGGCCCCAGTTTATCTGCTGCTCGGCCACCATTGCCAATCCTCAGGAACATGCTGAGCGGTTAACCGGGCTGCCCTTTACCTTGATTGATGAACACCACAACGGTGCCCCCAGCGGCGAAAAGCATATCATCCTTTACAATCCGCCTATCGTTAATGAAGAACTGGGTCTGCGCGGCAGTTCTATTTTGGCGGCCAAAGATGCGGCTGTGACCTTTCTCAGGGCCGGGATTCAAACCATTCTCTTTGGGCGCACGCGGCAGACGGTGGAACTGCTGCTGGCTTATTTGCAAGATGAGCTGCGCTATTTGGGCCAGGATGAAACGGCCGTTACTGGCTATCGCGGTGGCTATTTGCCCTTAGAACGACGCGACATTGAAACAGGGCTGCGTTCCGGCCAGATACGGGGGGTGGTGGCTACCAACGCGCTGGAATTGGGCATTGATATTGGCCAGCTAGATGCGGCTATACTCACCGGTTATCCCGGCTCCATTGCCGCCACCTGGCAGCAGGCCGGCCGCGCCGGGCGGCGCACCGGGCAGTCGGTGGCCATGCTCATTGCCAGCAACAACCCGCTGGACCAATATATTTGCCACCATCCCCGCTACCTGTTCGGCCAATCGCCCGAACATGCCCTCATCAATCCCAACAATCTGCGCATTATGGTCAAACATTTGCAGTGTGCCGCGTTTGAACTCCCTTTTCAACGGGGCGAACCGTACGGCAGCCTGGGTGACGTTGACGACTTGCTGGCGGCTTTGCAAGAGGCCGGGCTGCTGCACCAGACGCGGCAGCAGTACCATTATTTGGGCGAAGGCACGCCGGCCGGCCAGATCTCCTTGCGTACCAGCGGTGATGATACGGTGCTGATCCATGAGCTGGATCCGTCCGGACAGGAGCCGGTGCGCGTTATTGGTGAAGTGGATCTGGAAAGCGTGCCCTTTTTGCTGTATGAAGAGGCTATTTACATGCACCAGGCAGCCACATTTTTAGTAGAAACGTTGGATTGGGACGGCCGTATGGCTTACGTGCGGCCGGTTATGGTCGATTATTACACCCGCGCCAGCGTGGGCAGTCACATCCGCAGCCTGCGCCCTCAGGCCGAAGCCGATGCCTACGGCATGCGCCGCGCCTGGGGCGAGGTATCGGTGGTGACGCAGGCCACCGGCTACCGCAAAATTAAGCGGTATACGCACGAAACGTTGGGTTTTGGCGACATTGATCTGCCGGAAATCATGTTGGAAACGGATGGCTACTGGCTGATTTTTAGCGAGACGCTGGCGGAGCAGTTGTACGATGCCGGCATTTTGCTGCGCCCTAACGATTACGGCCCTGACTGGCAGCAGCAGCGCCAACTGGCTCTGGCGCGTGATAGTCACCAATGCCGCACCTGTGGGGCTACGGAAGGGGTGTTACATGTGCATCATATACGGCCGTTTCGTGAATACAACTACATCCCAGGCCAAAATGACCATTACCGGCAGGCCAACCAGCTAGACAATCTTGTAACCCTTTGCCCTGCCTGCCACCGCCGCGCCGAAGCCGGCCAGCAGTCTCGCTCCGCGCTGGGGGGATTGGCCTATGTGCTGCGCAATCTGGCCCCCCTCTACCTGATGTGCGATCCGGGCGATATCCAGGTGTTGGCCGAAAGCCGCAGCCCGCTGACCCAGGCCCCAACGGTGGTGGTTTATGAGAAGGTGGCGGCCGGGGTTGGCTTTAGTCAACGTTTGTTTGACTTACACGGGGAGCTGCTGGCGGCGGCCCAGGAACTGGTGGCCACCTGTCGCTGTCGGGATGGCTGCCCGGCCTGTGTGGGCCCGCCCGGCGAAATTGGACCCAATACCAAAGCGGTCACCCAACAACTGTTAGCGGTAATAAACGGGAACCGGATAACTGAAAACGAAAAACGGATGACCGATAACGGATAACCGATAACGGTTACTAGCAGGTGACGGGGCTGGCCACTAAGGCTTCTTCTACCAGCATGAGTACCGGCAGGGTGGCGAAGCGATTATTTTGGCGTAAATGATGAAGGAAATCGACCCCTTTCATGTCAGCCATTTCGCTGTCAATAATCAGCAGGTCAATACCTGTTTGGCACAATGTTGATAACGCCTGGCAGCTAGAGTGAGCAGTTAGCACGTCATATCCTTGCCGGCATAAAGCCTCGCGCAGGGGGGCAATCAGCATATTGTCATTGTTGAGCAAAAGAATTGTTTGTTTCTCATTCATAAGCATATACAGTCATCACTCTTTAACTTCAGGATATTTATCCTCTCATTGTAAAGGGAAAATGGCCGCCAGACACTACGGCATTGGTCCTATGCCAAAAGTACGGGGCAGGAGGAGATGGGAGCAAATAGGACAAACTGGGCAATGCAATTTGCAGGTGGATTGCAGTTCCATTGCAGCTATTTTGAAGAACAGTGCAGGTTGTTTTGCCTATAATGGGCGTGTAACCTGTTTACCACGCCAACATGGGTTGACGCTTGTTTGAAGTAACACAACGTATGAGCCATGTTGCGCGTGCCTCCTAACTGCTGCTTGGGTGGTGGGCCGGGGGGGAGCCGTTTTCCATAGCATAGGCATATGCTCAAAGCCAGGGAATAGAAATAGTTGGAACTACCGGGAAGATTGGGCATATACATTTGCTGTTTTGGTTGTGCGGCCTGATTATGAGCGACCATCCCTCGACTGCGCTCGGGACAGGCCTAGGCAGCAGCAACGTGGAGGTAAGGATACCTCGGCTACGATAGGGCACAATTGCCGACTACTGAAAAGCCCTTTGGCCAGTCCCCAGATGAACTAGAAGACGATCTATCCCATGCCCGCGCCGCCAGTCATTATCAATAACACGCCCCTGGTTGCGTTATGGTCGTTAGAGCAACTCGATCTGCTGGGCGATCTGTTTGGCGCGGTTTGGCTGCCAACGGCCGTCGCCACCAGCGTCTAGTTCCACTATCGGGTGTATAGGGCCACCGCCCCCTTCGCCTATGAGGCCGGCGGGCAGCAGGTGAAGACGGTCAAGCCAGTTGACCCACTTAACTATTCAGAATGGCCTGGATATCTTGGGCATAGGCAGGGGGGATGGTCGGGGGCGGCTGTTGGCGCAGGATGGCGACAACGGCCTGGAAATAATCGACCAGTTCTTGGCGCTCGTCGCCCAGGGATACTTCTTCGCGAATTTGGGCCAGGGCCATTTCGATGCGGGCCGCCAGGGCACCGGTAGACTGCCCCTTTTGTCGGGCGTCGATGGCGGCGTCGCGTACATCTTGGGCCAGGGCACGCATGGCCGTGTTCAGGATATTGGCCCGGGCCGTTTCTTGTTCGCTTTGACTCATACTGGTCAAACGGACGGCAGCCTGGCGGGCCTGCTCCTCCAGTTTAGCCAGCTCTTCGGGGGTCATTTCGGCCAGGCGGCGGGCCTGAGCCAACGCCTGTTGGTCTTGGGCCAGATCGGGATGGGTTACGCGCTCGTCGATAGCCACCACTTCTTCCAGAGCCGTGACGGCGTCATCGTACCGTTCGGCGTCCTGGTAATAGCCGGCTAGATTGTGCAGCAGGACGCTGAGCGTGACCAATGTCTCCTCCCCTTCTTCAAGCCGCCGCACCTGACCCACGGCCGTTTCCTGCAAATCAATCGCTTTCTCAATGTGGCCGGTCTGGGCTGCCTGTCGTGCGGCCAGTACGGTCTCTTTCAAATCTTCTACTGCTATAGACATAGGTTACCTCTTTGTTACTTTCTCTTGGTGTCTGTGCGTTAAAAAACTGTGCGCGTCTAGCGAAGCTTCGCCTCAAACCGACAAGGCGTTTACAAGATTTGGCATGGTCCATAAGGCAGAAATTGTCGTTTACAAATAATTCGTAATTGTCATTCCTTCGACGCTGCTCAGGACAGGTCCGAGCGGAGTCTTCGGAGCGAGGAATCTTTCGACTCGACCAGTGGAAAGATTCCTCCTCGAAGACTCGTCGG
>JAWOIM010000669.1:0-4989 GCA_046484685.1 Chloroflexota bacterium
GGCCGGCCAAGCGTAAGGGCAAGTTGTCGCTAGACAGCCTGCGGGCTATTCCCTGGGGTTTTAGCTGGATGCAGAGCCGTCACGTTTTGCCCGGCTGGTACGGCGTGGGCCAGGCCCTTTCCATTTATGCCACCTCGCTGGAACGAATTCAACTGCTGCAAGAGATGTATCAGGAATGGACCTTCTTCCGGGTGGTGATTGACAATGCCCAGGTCTCATTGGCCAAAGCCGACATGAGTATTGCCCACCTTTACAGCCAGTTGGTTGAAGATAAACAGGTGCGCGACAAAATCTGGGGCGAGGTGAAAGGGTCGTTTGCCTTAACTTGTGAGATGATCGAGCGCATCACGCAGCAGAAGGAGCTGCTGGACAATGATCCCACGCTGCAAACGTCGGTGCGCCGCCGCAACCCGTATGTGGACCCGCTCAACTTTATCCAGGTGAGCCTGCTGCGCCGCCTGCGCCGGCTGGACGACCAGGACAGTGAAGAAGCGGAAGATCTGCGCCGGGCGATTTTCCTGACAATCAACGGCGTGGCTTCGGGGTTAAAGAATACCGGATAGTAAAATATGAAACGAGAATATATTCCGCTGGCGTTGGTTGGTCTGCTGTTTGCGGGCGCGTTTTTGTGGTCGGTCTGGTTCGAGACGCTGCTGCCGTTGATGCAGGCGGGAGATACCCCCGGTTTGCTCTTCCATCTGGTGGGAATTCCCATTATTCTGGTGGGGCTGGCTATTTTTGTATACGGGGGCTTTCGGACGCTGCGTAATATCTTTGACCTGGTGGCCGATGAGACGTTTGTAACCTATGCGGCCGTTATTCAGGAACGGCCGTCTCCCGCCGAAGTCCGCGCTGCCCAAAAAGTCCACTTGCGCCTGTGGGCCGGTGCTTTGGGGCGTGGTCTGGCTATCATGCTGCTCGGCTTTGCCCTCATTGGCCTGGGCGGATATATCATTAACCTGTAGTTTCAAGAGTCAACCCCTCTACCTTCTGCCTTCTATCTTTTTGCACTAGCACCCGTAACCGGAAGTCTGTATACAGTTATCGACAAGCACTACCAGACAGAATCACCCACTGAATACTGATTACCGATTCCTGATTACCGGTACTAGTCTGTCTTCTCCGGCGGTATACTACGGAGATTATGGGTTTCTTTTTCGTAACGGCCGTCCAGCTCATCAATCTGCGAATCTTTCCACAAGGGGACGCCGCTAAGGTAGGCGGCCCGCCCCAGCATGTGGGCCGCCACCGGTGCCGTCAGCAAAATAAAGACCAGCACGGCCAGCGCCCGGCTCTTTACCCCTGGTTCGTCAAAAAAGACAACGACCGCCAGCAGCAAACAGCCCACACCCAGGGTAGAGGCCTTGGTCGCTGCCGAAATGCGCGTGTAGATGTCGGGCATACGCAGCAGCCCCACCGACGCCAGGGCCATCAACCCCGCGCCTAAGACCAGCAGAACGGCCGTTATTATCTCAATCATTGGCGCACACGCTCCTCGGCATAGCGGGCAAAGGCGATTGTGGCCAGGAAGGAGAGCAGAGCCAGCACCGTGGCAATGTCCACAAAAATAGCCTGCTCACGAGTAATGGCATACACGGCGCAAATGCCAATGGTCAACAAAGCCATTATATCCAGGACCACCACCCGATCCAGCAAATGAGGGCCGCGCCATAGGCGAATAAACCCCAGAAAATAACAACCCATTAGCAGGGGCAAGATGCAAACCACTTCCAGCGTTAACAGCCAGTTCAATTCCCCATTCATGCAAATATCTCCATCACCCGCCGCTCAAAACCCGCTTTTATCTCGCGACGAAACGATTCGGCGTCGGTTACAAACATCACGTGAACATAGAGCGTCTTCCGGTCAGAGGCCACGTCCAGGCTTAACGTCCCCGGCGTCAGGGTGATCAAATTAGCCAACAGCGTGATCTCCGCTTCGCTGGTCACATCCAGCGGTACGGCCACCACGCCCGGACTCATGGTGTAATGGGGCGTAACTACCTCGTAAGCGACGCGCAAATTGGCTTTGATCATCTCCCACAGAAAAAAGAAAATAAAGGAGAGTACCAGCCACGCCTTTTGGAAATAGGTGATCGATCCGGCCTTACGGTACAACAGCCAGAGGGCTACATATCCCACAATAAAACCAACCCCCAGGTTAAGAGGCGTAAATTGACCGGTTAGAGCCACCCAGGCCAGGGCCAGCAGCAGGTTAATTAGAAAGAGATGGGACATACAAACCTCATGTAAGCGTCTAACCCAGAAACCGGGTTTTTCTTTGGCAAAGCGCTAATTTTATACTATAAAAACCCGGTTTCTTCGGCTATGAACCGGGCAACACGGCGTTAATGTACAAGATAGGATGCAACAGTTGCTCGGCTGCTTGCTGGGCTAAATTGAGGAAGGGTTCGGCCGTTAAGCCCATGACCAGACCAACACCAACCAGCACACCGATAGGCACCAGGTAAAAGGCCCAGGTCGGTGCGGTCAATAACGGCCGTTCGCCAGAATGGGGTGCATCCTTCCAAAACACTTCGGCCCAGATTTTGATCATAGAGAAGAGCGTCAACAAACTCACGGCCAGGGCCACCGCCACCATGGCGTACTGCCCGGCCTCCAGCGCAGCCCGAATAAGGGCCAGTTTGGCCCAAAAGCCGGAGAGCGGCGGAATACCGGCCAGGGCCAGCGCCGCCACCAAAAAGAGCGCCGCCAGGCCCGGATAATCCCGGTAAACACCGCCCAACTCCTTTAAACTATAGCTGCCGCGCAGCCGGTAAACCAGGCCGCTGACTAAAAAGAGAGCCGATTTGGCCACAATAACGTGGGCCATAAAAAAAATCAGCCCCGTCAAAGCCAGTTGGCTAAATAAGGCGATGCCCAGCAGCAAATAGCCAATCTGGCTGATAATGTGAAAGGAAAGCAGGCGGCGGAAATCGTTTTGAGCTACCGCCCCTAAAACGCCGGTGATCATTGTCAAGGCGGCTATTATCAACAAGAGCGGCTGGAAAATTTCGATGTGGGGCGCAAAAAAGAGGGTAAAAACCCGCGCCAGGGCATAAACACCCACTTTGCTCAGCAAGGCGGAGAAGAGTGCCGTGACCGAAACCGGCGGCGTGTGATAGGAGTCGGGCAGCCAGAAGAAAAGGGGAAAGAGGGCCGCTTTGACACCAAAAGCGATCAGAAACAGGGCCGCCAACGTCAAAATTAATCCCTGGGGTATGTCAGGATTATTTTGGAATTGATGGGCCACGTCGGCCATGTTGAGCATACCGGTGAGGCCGTACAGGACGCCCACGGCCACTAACAAGATAGTTGAAGAGAGCAGATTGATAGTGACGTATTTGACCGCCCCCGACAACTGCGGCCGTTCGCCGCCTAAAGCCAGCAGCACAAAGGAGGCAATCAGCATTACCTCAAACCAGACGTACAGGTTGAAAATATCGCCCGTGAGAAAGGCACCACAAACGCCCATCAGCAAAAAATTGAACAGGGGATAATAGCCAAACGATTCCCGTTCGGCGTCCATGCTGGCCAGGGAGTAGACGGCGATGGTCAAACCCATCAGGCCGGCCATGATGATCATGATGGCGCTGAACAAATCGGCCACCAGGGTAATGCCGTAAGGCGCTTGCCAACTGCCAACGTCTAGCACCTGGATACCCTGGGCTTGTACAGTTGCTGCCAGCCGGATGCCTGCCCATAACAAACCGGCGGTACCAACCAGGGTCAACCCCCGCTGCAGGCCGCGATAATCCCAGGCCAGCAGGCAAAAAATAGCCGTTAAAAAGGGAATCAATAAAGGAAAAAGAATGGGTAGATCCATTTAAATTCTCAATGCATTTCGTCCAGATCATCGCTGCCGGCGACCTGGTAACTGCGCTTAATCAACACCACCACAAAGGCCTGCACGCCAAAACCGATGACAATGGCCGTCAAGATCAAGGCCTGCAAAATGGGATCGGCCAGCTCAAGCGTCGTGCCCGGAATATCCGGGGTAATAAAAACAGGATCGCGGTGGGTCAGCCGGCTCAGGGTGAACAGCAGCAGATTGGCGCCCTGGCTGATTAAAGCCAGGCCAAAAATCAGCTTGACAATGCTGCGCCGCAGCATCAGATAAAAGCCGCCGGCAAACAAAGCGCCCACAACCACAGCCAGAATAACAACCATCATGACTCCTCAGATAAGGCCAATAAAATGGTTAATACCATGCCCACCACCACCAGGTAAACACCCAGATCAAACAGCAGCGGTGTGCCCGGCTTGCCCAGAGCCGGCAGGTCTATTTCGCCCCATACACCGGTCATAAACGGCTCTCCCATAAAAATAACGGCCACCAGACCACTGCTCACAGCCAGCAGCAGGCCAATGCCGATCAAATGACGGGGATTTATATTCAGCAGACGGCGCGTTTCTGCGGGGCCAAAGGCCAGCCCATAAAGGGCCAATGCCGCCGCGGCCACCAGCCCACCTACAAAGCCGCCGCCGGGATCATTGTGACCGCGCAGCAGCAGAAAAACTGAAAAAATGAGCAGCAGCGGCAGCAAATAGCGCGTGGCAGTAGACAGAATCAAAGAATTCATAACAATTATTTCGGTGCATCCAAGCGCAATTTCAGCAGCGCGTAGACGCCAATGGCGGCAATAGCCAACACGGCAATCTCGCCCATTGTATCCAGGGCACGAAAATCAACCAGAATCACATTGACTACGTTGCGTCCTTTGGCTTCTATCAGGCTGTTTTCGATAAAATAGGTTTTCAACCGGAGCTGCGGGGGCAGGGCAGCCACGGTCAAAACGAGCAGCGTAAACATACCGCCGATGATCAGAGAAACGGCCGCATCTCGCCATATTATCAGCCGCGAAGACATCAGGGTAAAGCGGGGCAGCCGGTAAAGGACCAGCACGAACAGGATCACCACCAGCGTTTCAATGGCAAATTGGGTCATGGCCAGATCGGGCGCGCCAAACAAAATGTAAATCAGCCCCAT
>JAWOIM010000672.1:0-3670 GCA_046484685.1 Chloroflexota bacterium
GGAACTTCATCTACGAGCAGCGCTTCATCCCCAGTTATGCCTGGTACAACGGCTATGCCGACCGCTACATCATGGGGGATGAGATTGACCCCAGCCAGGTGACGCTGCTTAATCAACCGTTGGGTGACATCGACGACCCCGCCGCTAAAATCTGGCCCTTCAAGGTCCACACCGGCCGCCAGCCCTATGACGCCATCAATAACTATTTCCTGATTCCGGTCACGGCCGGGGAGGGGGGCTTCTGGCATGAGTATGATTGGAACCAGGCCCTAGCCCTTAACGTAGCCAATACCGGTCTGGCCTACAGTGGCGAATATGGCTTTGCCCCCACCGCCATGTATTGGACCATGACCCACATGGTCACGCCCAAAGAGCAGGCCCTGCAATGCACCGTTTGTCACGGCGATAACAGCCGCATGGATTGGACCGCACTCGGTTATTATGGCGACCCGATTTACTGGGGAGGCCGGGATTAATGGTTAATTTTTGAATTGTTGAATTGCTGAATGGTTAATGAGGTCGGGCCACTAAACCAGCCCGTTAACCATTCAACAATTAAGCCATTCAGCAATTAGTTATTCTCATAGATCATGATGCACAACAACGCGCTCTCTCGTCACACACTGATAATTATTCTACTATTTGCCGCATTATTTTTCATTGGTCAGACGGCATTGGCTCAGACTGCGCCGCCGCCTTTTGCCTCGCCCATGCACCCCGTTTTTCCTTTGCTGGATGGGGATGGGCAAAATGTGCTGGATTCGGGACGGCCCGTTTCGACCATGCAGACGTGTGGCACCTGCCATGACACCGACTTTATCTCCCGGCACAGCTATCATGCCGACGTGGGGCTGGCACATTTTGGGCAGTCCGATTCAGGCCGCCCCTGGGACTTGAGCGATGGTCTGTTTGGTCGCTGGAATCCGCTGCTGTACCGTACCCTCTCCCCGGTCGAGGCCGAACGGGTTGATCTGACAACCCCGGAATGGCTGATGCTGCTGGGGTCGCGGCACGTGGGGGGTGGACCGGCGGTGTATAGTCGAAACGGCCGTTTCCTCACCGATCTTTCCCCTGACCCCACCAACGTCGAAAGCAGCTACCGCGACCCCGACACGGGCGAGCTGGTGGGCTGGGATTGGCAGCAGTCGGGCGTGGCCGAAATGAACTGCTTCCTGTGCCATCTGCCCAACCCCAACAACGAAGCCCGTATTGCCAGCCTGCAAGCGGGCGAATTCGGCTGGGCGGCCACCGCCACTCTGCTGGGGACCGGCCTGGTTGAGCAGAGCGGGGATGGCTGGCAGTGGAACGGGGCCGCTTTTGCCGACGACGGCCAGCTTGTGCCCGACTACGTGGGGCTGCGCGGACCGACAAACGCCAACTGTGGCCAATGTCACGGCCAGGTCCATGACGACGTGGGCACGCCCCTGGTGCTAGAACCGTACAGCCTGAACATCCTGCAAAACTACAGCAGTCTGACCACCGGCCAGATCATTTCGCCGCAGCGTTTGTCGCAGGGTGGGCTCAACCTGGCCGATAAAGCCAGCCTGAACCGCACCTGGGACATCCACAGCGAGCGGCTGCTAAACTGCACAAGCTGCCATTATTCGCTCAATAACCCGATCTACTTCCAGGGCACGGCCGAACGGCAGCCGGACCATCTGCTCTTTGACCCGCGCCGTATTGAGTGGCATGAGTATTTGCAACGGCCGTTACACCAGTTCGCCAAAGGTCAAAGCGCCCAAAGCCTGATCGCTCCAGAGCTGGACAACAGCCTGCGCCGCTGCGAGTCTTGCCACAGTGTGGCCCACAGCGTGGCGACCAGCCATGAGTGGCTGCCCTACAAAGAGCGGCACACCAACGCCCTGAGCTGCGAATCTTGCCATGTGCCCCGGCTGCACGCCCCGGCCCTGCAATACGTGGACTGGACCATCCTCCAGCCGGACGGGGAGCCGGTGGTGGCCTATCGCGGCCTGGATGATGATCTGGTTACCGGCTATGAACCGGTCCTGCTGCCCCGCCCGGAAACGGCCGTTCGCAGCGCCGCCGAGCCGCCCACGCTGGCCCCCTTCAATCTGGTCACGACCTGGTATTGGGTCTATGGCGATCCGCCGCAGCCGGTGCCGCTGGCTGAGTTAACGGCCGTTTGGCTAGATGGCGCTGATTATGCGGCTGAGGTGCTGGCTTTGTTTGATGAGGATGGCAACGGCCGTTTAGACCCCCACGAACGCCAGATTGACGGCGAAGCCAAAGCGCAGCTCATCGCCCAACGGCTGGCCACCCTCGGGCTGGAAAACCCGCGCATCGTGGGCGAAATCCTTCCCTTTAGCATCAACCACACCGTCACCCACGGCGATTGGGCCACCAAAGCGTGCGCCGACTGCCACAGAAGCGACTCTCGCCTGACCCGCGCCTTCCCCCTGGCCGACCGGCTGCCGGGTGGGGTAACGCCGGACCTTTTAGGTTCTCTAGACCTGACAGGTTTCCAAAACCTATCAGGTCTGGTTGAATTCCAAAACAACCAGCTCACCTTCCAGCCCCAAACCAGACCGGCCGGCCTCTACATTTTGGGCCACGACTCCGAGCCGCTGGTCAACTGGCTGGGCGTGATCATCTTCCTGGGCGTGATGCTGGGCGTAGGCACACACGGCGGCCTGCGCTATCTGGTGGCCCGCCGCCGCGCCGGGCAGGTCCACGAGCCGAAACTGCGCCGCGTCTATATGTACGATGTGTACGAACGCTTGTGGCACTGGCTGCAAACGGCCGTTATCCTCCTGCTCATCTTCACCGGCCTCATCATCCACAAACCCGATCTGTTTGGCTTCCTTAGCTTCCGCTTTGCCGTCGAGGTCCACAACATCCTGGCCGCCATTCTGGTCATCAACGCCGCCCTCTCCCTCTTCTACCATCTGGTCAGCGGCGAGATTCGCCAATACCTGCCCCGACCACGCGGCTTCTTCGACCAGACCTTTGCCCAGGTGCGCTACTATCTGTGGGGCATCTTCCACGACGAACCTCACCCCTTTGCCAAAAGTCGTGAGCAAAAGCTCAACCCGATGCAGCAGATGACCTACTTCGCCATTTTGAACGTTCTGCTGCCCCTGCAAATTATCAGCGGCATTCTGATGTGGGGCGTACAGCGCTGGCCCGACCTGGCCGCTCGCGTGGGCGGGCTGCCCTTCCTCGGTCCCTTCCATACGCTCATCGCCTGGCTCTTTGCCGCGTTTATCCTGCTACACGTTTACCTGACCACCACCGGCCACACCCCGCTGGGCAACATGCGGGCCATGATAATGGGCTGGGATGAAGTGGAGGAACCATGACAACATCTTCTATCGAAACCAGACAAGAATACGCGCCGTCGCGCTGGCGGCGGCTGTGGCACAGCCTGACGCGGCGCGAGGCTAAACCCTATATCCATCCCTACGCGGCCGGAATTATGCTGGGCGTGGTCCTCTTCCTGGCCTTTTTCCTGACGGGGAACGGGCTGGGCGCGTCGGGCGGGTTGAACCGGCTGCTCGTTTTTATAGAGGCGGGCCTGATTCCTGACCATGTCAACCGCACCGCCTACCTGGCCGAGATGGCCGGCGGTAATCGCAACCCGCTGGACAGCTGGCTGGTCTTTGTGACCATTGGTGTGGTGGCGGGTGGCTTTGTGTCGGGTTGGGTAAAC
>JAWOIM010000769.1:0-25321 GCA_046484685.1 Chloroflexota bacterium
CCCACCTTTCGCCGGGCGCGGCTGGCGCGGGCCGTTCTTTACTTCCGTGAATTGGGCCAACCGCAAGCGGCGCTGGCCGATCTCAACGCCCTATTGCACGAGGACCCGGCGTATGATGACGCCTTGTTAAACCGGGCCATGCTGGCCCAGCAAGACGGCCGTTATCAAGAGGCCCTCACCGATCTGCAAACCTACCTGGCCCTGGACAACACCACCTACAGTGACGAGGCCCGGCGCATGGCCGACCTGCTGCAAGCGCTTCTAGACGAAGATGAAACGTAATGCGTAGTGCGTAATGCATAACGTGGCATAGCCACAACCAAAATCATCAAAGATGACGCAGATTACACAGATTTGATTTTTATCTGCGAAATCTGCGAAATCTTTGACAAAATTGTAAGTGTTCAGTTAGTCATAGAATAGGATGCGGATAAACGCAGATTGGCTAATGCAAACGGATAAACACGGATTTTTTCTGTTTTATCCGCGAAAATCAGCCCAATCCGTGAAAATCTGCGTTCTATTGTCAAGGTAGGTGAACGCTTACACAAAATTAACGCATATCGCGCAAATTTTGCGGAGTAACCCTGTCATGCGTAAGGTCTCTCTGGTTACGTTTTACGCATTACGCTTTGTCAATCCCTTTGCGGCAAGCTCTAAACTCCTGAAGACCCTTTATTTCTTGATCTTGAGTGGCCAATCTGTGTAAACCGGATGCTTATGGGCTGCGTACGATGAGCGGCAGATAAATCAGCTCTGTCACTTCAACCAACAGCGTATCCACGCCCACCCCACCTCGACTATCGGTTACGGTGAGGGTAACGGTGTAAACACCAGTGGCCGTATAGGTGTGCATCGGCGCAAACGTACCGCTGGACGTATGGCCATCGCCAAAATCCCACTCAATGCTGATAAGCGCATCCCCATCCGGATCAACTGCGCTGCCGCTGAACTGGGCCAGTTGGTTGACACCAAGCGCCTGATCCGGCCCCGCCTCTACTGCCGGCGGCTGGTTCTGGCCATCAAAGAAGAAGGTAACGTTAGCGATGGCGCTGCTGCTGGTGTTGGGTGCCGCTGTGGCCGTACCTACCAGTTCGTAACTGCCGCCGGCCACGGCCGTTACCTCAACCAGAACTGCCGCCGCACTTCGTGCCGGGATAACCCAGCTATTGTGAGACGACACGGCCGTTAATCCCGACCCGGCAAAGTCCAGCTCATAGGCCGTCAACAGATTGCCCGTATTGCTGATGACAAAGGTCAAAGCCATAGTCAGCGTATTGGTCACGGTCCGGCCGGCCGGCTGCCAGGCCACAGCCACCGCTTCAAAACCGGCTACGGTAAAGTTGGCCCGATCTTCGGCTCGAATCTGGCTGTCTGCCTGGGATTGGGCCATGACAGCAAAAGTCTGGCTGCCGGGCAAGAGGAAGCGCAGGTCGGCGGCCGTGAGTTGGACCGTCTGCGCTGCACCCGGAGCCAGGCTGACCGAATCGGCCGACAGGTCTCCGGCCAGCGCCGGCGCACCGCTGACGATCAGGTCAAAGGTATCGGCCAGGCTGCCCACGTTGGTCACGGTCACATCCCAGGTGGTGGGCGTCGTGGGATCTATGGTCTGGTTGTGGGGGCTAATGGCCACGGTGACACCTCGTGCCGTCACGTCGGCGATGGCCACGGCCGTCGCCACAACTCCGGGATGGTGTAACGATTCGGCCGTCAAGGTGATGGGGTAACTGCCCGGCTGGGCGGACAGATCCGGCGTAACCAGCAGCAAAAGGTCGGTGCTGTTGAACAGCAGCGCAGGCAGGTCCACCTGGCTGACGGGATTGCCAAACAGGGTTAGATCGGCCGTCCAGCCGGCGGGCGCGTCCAGGCTAAGGGCGACGCTTTCGGCCGTATCGCCCACGTTGCTCAGGGTGAGGGTGTAAACAGCCGTTGCCCCCGGCCCGGTGATGGCTGTCTCCGGGTTGAATTGGGCCAGGATGCCAAAACGGCCGTCGCCCACCGCCACGCCATGCACGCTGTCACTGGCTCCACTGGCGGCGTTGGCGGCAATGGTAAAGGGCTGCGGGCCGTGACTGGGGGGAACGGCCGTTATCGTCACACTCTCTACCCCATTCCCGGCAATCGTTACCGCATCCGGCACAGTAACATCGGCTAAGCCAACGGCCGTTAAGTCATAGGTGCGTGCGGCCGTTTCCAGATTGCTAATCGTCAGGGTATACGTCAACGGCTGGGCGGTTGTGCCCGTCTGGCTGACGGGTGCCAGCGCCAACGCCAGGCCGTCGAACAAGGTCAATTCCGCTGAAAAGTCGACTGTACCGCCAGACCCATTGTTCCCTGGTTCCCAGACCACGTCCAGCCAGAGCGTCAGCGACTCTGGGTCGGCGCCGGGCGGGGTGGTAATGGTAAGGGGAACAACGGCCGTTTCACCGGGGCCAATGTTTACCACAGCCGGGTAATCGAGCCATTCAGGCGGGATGCCGCCGGGGAAGAGGCTGTAAACGGCCGATTCACTGCTCCCATTGGTGAGGGTGAGCGTGTAAACGGCCGTGCCGCCCACCACCACGCTCTGCGTCGCCGGGGATAAGTCACCCAGGCCGGACGCGGTCACATACAGGGGCGGTAGGGTCAGCCTGTTGAAGCCGCTGGGCAAGCGATAGCCCACTTCCGTCCCCGCTGAGACCTGGCGCGTTTCGCCCGGCTGCATAGCGGTTAGCAGGCTGTCAAAGGTGGTGGTGATGGTGGGTTGGTACCATTCCTGCCGGTATTCCCAACTGTAGATGGGCGGAACGGCCGTCAGGCTAATCGAAGCAGTGTTGGTCAGCACCGTTACGTTGGGGAAGCCCTCGGTATAAGTAAAGACCATCTGGTAAGCGGGCGCAGGACTGCGGTCGGGCGTTTGGGTACGATAGGTATTGTGTAGTTCCCAACTGTTGGGTTCGCTAAGGGGTATGCTCCAGTCGTCGTTGATGTTGGTAACATGGTAATTGTGCTGATTCCACAACGGGCGCGAATCGGCCCAACGGCCGTCATGGCCGAAGACAAAGATGCCCTCGCGCCCGCCAACAATCACTTCAGCGTAGCCGTCACCATCCACATCGCCCAGAGTAGGGTAATCTAAGACTGTGCCGGAACCGGTGACCGGCTCGTTAAAAAGTCGTTTGCCGTCTGAGCCACGAATGATTAGAAAACCGTCGGTCGCCCCATTCCACAGAATTTCCCAAACGCCATCGCCGGTCAGGTCCTGGGCGGCCACGCCGGAAGCCGAGGCGCTGTTATCGGCCACTGTTTGCTGCCATACTAGATTGCCGGCGGCATCCAGCACCATTAGCAGATGGTCAAAAACGTTGAAACCGGCGCTAATCGCCGAGGCGGTGACAATATTCATTTGCCCATCACCGGTGACATCGGCCACCGTAATAGCACTGGGGCGAAAGAGATTGGTGTTGTTCGTATGATAACGCCATAGCACAGTACCATCATCCCGCAGCGCTTCGATGAGATGGCCCCAGTTGATGATAATTTCCGGTTGACCGTCGCCTGTCAGGTCGGCTACGGCCGGTGCGCCAAAGGCACCTTGCCCGCCGAGGTGGGTGACGGTGTCGGTTTGGTTGTAACTCCAGGCAATCTGACCGCCGTTAAAATAGTCATACACCTTCAATTCCCACTCCTGAGCCACAATAATATCCATGTTGCCGTCACCGGTGATATCGGCCAGAACAGGGACGGTAGGCCAACGGCCGATAGGATCACTAAAGAGCGTATTCCCTTCAGGGTCCAGGACATAAAGGGCATCCTCCGAGGCGGCAATGACAATTTCCGGTTCAGGATCAAGGTCAAGGTTGCCAATGCTAGGACCGCCCCAGGCCAAGGATTGAGCGGAATAGTAAGAGACGATGTCCGGCCTGTACCATAAGATATTTCCCTCATGGGTAAAGGCAGCCGTGCCGTTAGCACCGCTGACGACAATTTCTGCCTTACCGTCATTACTCAGGTCAGCCAAAGCGGGTTCGGCCGCCTGGCCCACCAGATCGCTGCTCCAGAGAAGAGGTGACCCGTTGCCCGCATCCTGGCCATCACCACGGTAGACGTAAAGACGGCCGTTGTTTGCCGGAGCCACTAATTCCACGATCCCGTCTCCATCCAGATCACCCAGAGCGATACTGGACAGCAGCCCGGTGCCGGTGGCGGTGAGCACCTCTTGCGCTGAAAAGTCGTACCATTCCACCAGCGGCGTATAACTGTTGAAGTCTGTGGGATTGACCTCGAAAGCATCTAAGCGGGCAGTATTATGGCCCGCAGATGGCAAATAGACCTGGACCACATGCGGACCTTCACCTAAGTCGGGAAAATGAAGGGCAAAGGGCTGTTCGGAAAACTGGGGCGTCATATCGAAAACGCCCTCATAGACGCCGTCTATGACTACGTGCAGCTCGGTGTTGGCCCGGTTATGGCCGAGGACGGTCAGGTCCGTGCCGACGAACGTGAACCATATATTATTGAAAGCGCTGGTGAAGTTGGTCAGATAGTCGCCATCGTAAGCGTAGATATTTTCTGTAAGCCGCCACCAACTTTTTATGCTGAAATGAAAACGGCCGCTTTCCTCTTCCAGTTGAGCGTCGTGCCAGCCGTCGCTGAGCGGCTGTCCATCCCACACGTCCATGTAGTCGGGCAGGACGGTGCCGCTGACGATGACCACAGCCACTGTATGCGCGCCCGGAGCCAGATCGTCAAAGGTAAAGTTCTTTACTTCATTGATCCCGTTGGCCGTATCAAACAGGCCCTGAGAGTCGCCATCTATGAAAATTTCCACCGTGCCGCTGCTGGCCGTGCTGCGGAAGCCAACGTTAAGCCATTGGCCCTCAAAGTCAAGGCTCCAGACATCGCCAACGGTGCTGCTGGTCATATTGTTGCTGCCGCTGCTGCGCCAGGGACTGCCGCCGCCTTGCAACACCCAGCTCTGCGCCGTGGTGGCGAAGGGGTGGCCATTGTACCGTAGCGCGGGATGGTCCTCCTCGTAGCGGAAGATGGGGCTGGGCGCGGGCGGTTCGTAGCCCGGTTCCACGGCCGGGGTGATGAAGGCGTCCAGCGTGACCGTAGCCCGGTATTGGCGGATTTCCATGACGTGCGGGCCGGGGCCTAAGTTGTCAAAGGAGTAGGTGCGCGGTCCGCCGTCGTAGCTGTAGCTATCAAAGGTGCCCTGGGAGACGCCGTTCAGGCGAATCTCTACCTGATCATAACCCATGTTGGTCCAGCCCTGGTAGGTAACAGAATCGCCGGTGAAGGGGAACCAGACGGTGACGTTGGACGTGCTGCTAGCGTAAGCACCGCCGCTGGCGCCCGCATTAAGGGTGTGTGACCAGCCGCTGCTGTAGAAAAGACGGCCGTCAGGATAAAGACCATCATCCTCTTCAAATGTGCCCTCGGCCAACGGCTGCCCGTCCCATACGTCGAAAAAGTCAAGGGTGACGCGGCTGCCCAGGCTGTTGGTGTGGCTTGTGCCCAGAACCGTGATGGTAACGGTATGGGGACCGGCGCCCAGGTCTTGGAAATAATAACTGGCGGTGTCCTCATAACGGCCGTACAAGTCTACTGTGGCCAGCGGTTGGCCGTCAACGGCAATCTCTGCCTGTCCGCCAAAGCGGTCGGTGGCAAAGCCGACACCCAACCACTCCCCTTCAAAATCAAAGCTGATACTGTCGTTGGCGCTGTCCGAGTAGATATACTCGCCGGCGCTGGCCCGATTGGCATTGATATTGCCCACACGCACCCAACTTTGCGCCGTTTGGGTGAAGGGGAAGCCGTTGTACAAGATAGAGGGATGGTCGGCCTCAAAGCGGCTGACGCCGCTGACCGGCGGGTTAGGGTCAATGAACGGACCCTGACCGGGCGTGGTTACCTTGTCAATGGTGGTGGTGTTCTGGTAAGCCATCACCTGTAAAACATGAGGGCCAGCGCCAAACCCTTCATAGGAAAACGTACGGGTTACGGCCGAACTGGCAAAAACAGGCTGGAACATATCAATCGTATCCAGGTAAGCGCCATCCACAAACAACTGGGCCTGACCGCCGCTGCTGTAAGCGATGGTTTGCAGGCTGAAGGAGTCGCCGTCAAAGGGGAACCAGGCGGTACCGTTGGTGGTGCGGATGTAGCTGCCGCCGCTGGCACCGGCGTAGGTGTTGGTGAACCAGTTGCTGCTTTTGATGAGGCGGGGGTCGTTCTGCTCAAAGCTGCCGTCGGGCAGGGCCGAGCCGTCGCCATAGTCGGCGTAATCTAGCTGCACGCGGAAGAGGGTGGCAAAGGGGTTGCCGCTGCCCACGACCTCGATGGTCAGGGTGTGGGCGCCGGCGCTCAGGCCATCAAAGTTGACGCTGATGGGGGTTTCGTCGTGGCGGTAAAGGTCAATCAGGCCGTGATCGTTACCGTCAATGGTGATTTGGGCGTACCCTCCCCAGCGGTCGCCGATGAAGCCGAGATTGACCCAGGTTCCGTCAAAGGTGAGTTCGGCCGTACTGCCGGCCACGTTGTTGCGCCAATGGCTGCCGCCGCTGGCGCGGGCCAGGGTGACGTTTGTCCAGGTGCCGCTGGTGGTCCAGGCGGGGTCGTTTTGCTCGACACGGCTGAAGGCGGGGGGGAAGGTGAGCAGTGAGAAGTGGGAAGTAGGAAGTGAGAAGTGGGAACTGTCGGCCGTTTCTTCGGTTTCGCTGTAGAAAGGCGTTAAGGGAACGGTGATTTCTTGGGCAAACGGCCGTTCATCCACTAATTCTTCCCGTAGAGGCAACCCTTGTGGTTGCCCCAGCCCCAGACCTGACAGGTTGGCACTCTCAGATTGCTCAAAACTCGTCAGGTCTTCAAAACCTGTCAGGTCTCGGTTCAGGTAAACCAGATCAGCCTCTGTCAACGGCGCATCATAGAGGATCCCTGACTGATTACCGTTCACTGATAACTGATTACTGGCTATTTCGCTGGTGATGAGGGTGGTCACCGTCACCGTGCCGGGGGCCACGATTTCCGGGAAGATGGTCTGGCTGAGTTGTACGGCCTGACCGACACTGAAATAGCCGTAGCCGCTGCCGTCAGGGATGAGGGTATCATTCCCATCCAATAGGGCAACAGTAATGGTGTAGACCCCGGCCGTCCAGCCGGAAGTGTCGACCTCACTCAGGTCATAAAGGCGCGGGTTACCGGCCAGAATATTGAGAGGAACGGCCGTACTGAACTGCTGGCTGCCGTCGGGGGCAAAAACGGCCGTTTCTGCAGTTGCCGCCAGCCCCACCCCGGCAAAATTGGCCACTTCCACACGCAAGTCAGTCGAACTGACGCCCGTTTCCACGAAGGGCGGGTCGGCGCTGACCTGGGTCACTTGCACAAATTTATCTACCACGTTGAGACGGGCCACGGCCGTTTTCCTTACGTCCACCTCACCCGCCACAGCGGCGACGATAACGGCCGTCAGGTTGAAATTTCCCAACACGTTTGGCGTGGGGGCGATGGGCAAATTGGTGGTGGCACCGGGCGAAATGGTCTCGTTAAAGAGCAGATCGCCGCCGGGCAGGCCGGTGACGGTAATGGCGTAGCTGGTGGTCAGCGTGCCTTGATTGCTTACGTCGAGGCTGAAGTCGGCCGTTTCGCCAAGTAGAATAGCCTGGACATAGGGGATGAAACGGCCGTCCACCCGGTGCTGCTCTACTTCACATAGATTGCTGCTGAGGCTCTCAATGGCGAAACTGAGGTCGCTCACGGCCGCCAGGATGTTGGCGTTGCTGGTTTGGGTAGATAGGGTGGTAACGGCCGTTTCTACTCCAGGCAGCGCGGGCAAAATGGTGGGTGAAGCGGCCACGTTCGCGCCGCTGACAACCATCTGGCCGGCAGCCACGGCCCCATCACGCAAAGGCAGCGGGCAGACGCCTACACTGCACCAATACTCTAGTTCGACGACGGCCAGCGCCAGCGCCTCCAGGGACGCGCCCAGGCTGTTGTTGAGCGGGCAGCTATGGGCGGCAGCGAACAAGCGCCCGCTTTCCGGGGTGACGATGGCCACTTCTGTTTGCGCAGTGAGCCGAATCCCGCCGTTTTCTACGGCCACAAACAGCGGATATCGCTGCCCAATAACCCCATCGGCCGTGATTAAATCAACGAGTTGCGTGTGTGCCGCGCCATTGCCCAGCGCCACCGGCGTTGTCAGGTTTGCCAGCGACCAGGCGGGGGGCAGCGACGCACTGAGGGCAAAGCTGCCGCCGGCATTACCCACGTTTTCCAGCGTGAGCGCAAAAGGCGTCAGGCCATCCGCAGGGGCGAAGATCGCTTCCGGCAGCCTCAGTTTAGGATACGGCAGTGCCGGAACCTGGCTGACGGCGCTGTCCCCATCGCTCAGCGGCGGATCGTCCATGGTGACAGCCACATCAGGCGTGATGTTTGTACCCGGCCCGGGCAGCGCGGTCGGTGTGTAATAGAGTCCAATCTGGCGCAGTTCGCCCGGCTGCAGCGTCACCTGCGCCGTCCCCTGTCCAGCCACGCCGTTGAGAATCAAATCTGAGGCGGCAATGCCACTGATCTCTATGTCAAAGGTGTGGGGATTGGTAGAAATGTTGTGCAAGTCGACGGTGAAGGCAGCGTCGGGCAACTGGGCCTCATTAATATTGACGGTGATGTTTGGTTCGGCCGTCATGAGCACAGCCAGATCATCGCCGGCATTAACCGTGACGGTGTGAATGGCGCTGCCCACGTTGGCCCGCTCGTTTTCTGCTTGGGCCACAAGCAGCAGCTCATACTGGCCCGGGGCAATGCCGGCGGGATGGGAGGCGTGGACCACGCCAGCAGCATCTACCGCAATTGTCCACTCATCGGGGGCATAGACTGCTACCAGAAAGGTATCGGCTGTGGCGTTGGTCAGATCGGCGGCAAAAACGACGCTCTCACCAACGTCAATGGCCGACGTGGCCGGATTCACCCCGACGCCAAACGCAGCGCCGGCCGCCACCTCAACAGTAGCCTGGTCTATCTCATCCCCGGCAGCGGGGCGGACATAGGCAAACAACTGTGGCGGCAGTTCGATTGGCTCTGGCACCACCTCTGTAAAAAATTGTTCGATGCCGCATGATGCAACGTGACACACCCCATCACTCAGATAGTGCCACCCATCAGTCGTTACGGAACTGTGACTGGTGGCGGCAGCCTGAAAACCGCCCAAGGCGGGCACCAGGTTGGCCACCAGATAAGCGTACAGTTTTTCGATCTCTTTGGCCATGCGTTTGATAGCCGGCTTGGACATTTGGAAAATCAGTTTGGTCTGGTTGACGTATTGGACAACGGCCGTATGGAGACCGTTTTCACCCACGCCAATCGTTTCACCCGTCACCGGGTCAATTTGCCAAAAAGCCAGGCGCGTTTCCCCTTGCCACGTGACGCTCTGGGAGGGCACAATGATCAGTTGGCCGTCCAGCAGCGCCTGGGCCGCATAATAATATTGGGCCGGTGACAGATCAAGGCTGCCCAACAAACCAAGATCATCGGGGCCAAGCAGCATCGGTTCGATCCCCTGTGCGGCCATCGCTTCAAACAGACGGTAGGTAGTAAAAGCCGGTTCGACCGCACTGGCGATAGCGTCCAGCGCCTCCCCTTCCAAACGAGATTCGGTGAGACCCTTGATCCAGTTGGACGTTTTTTCAGCCGCAAGCGCCTGTCCCGGATAAGCAATCGTGGCGGTGTCAGTCTGGCGCAGATCAACTGTCAACATCTCCTCCTCTGTGAACGGGTTAAATGAGGTGCTAAACGAGAAGATACGCGGCGTCGCATAATATTGAGCCACCAACAATCCTTCTTCACGTTCTGCCAGAGCGCGGTCGGCAGCGACGGCAAAAGAAATACCACCGCTGGCCAGAACGGTTGAGATCATGACCTGTGCCTGCTGCACCGTCAGACTGTACTGATATTCTTCCTCCGGCGTCAACTCACCCTCACTAGCGGCCAGGTCCAGAACGGCCGTAATCAACCCGGCAATCTCCACCAGTTGGGTAACGGACCCTGTTTGGCGCCGTCTTTCCACCCAAGGATCAACGGAGTTGGGCATAATCCAGGTAGCAAACTGATCGAAGTCACTGACCAGGGCACCGTTGCCACCGGGGAGAGCAATCTGTGGTGTGCCGCCGCCAATACGCACATCTGCGCCCAGCAAATCTTTAACCACGCGCTCGTATTCACTGACGTTGCCGTCAGCGTCGGTCAGCTTGAATTCGAGCCATTGGCCAATGGTAAAGGTTGTGGCCAGCGGGAAATTAGACAGGAGATCTTGATAGGACTCACCGCCAGCATAGAGGGCGTAATTGTCAATCACAAAGTAGGGCGTATAGGTATGTTCAACGGTGCCGAAGACGATGCCGCCCGGATCGTTGGTCTGCAACATATGACCCAGCACGATTTCTTTAGCGGCTATCTGGGGAATGGGCACGGTGATCGAAAGTGGCCGTGAGTCTGTGAAGAAGGTGGCTGAAACAGGGAAGCTGCTGTACTGTTGGACACGCAGCGTCATTTCCAGTTGATGGCGCAAATTATCGGGCAGCTCGGCGCTGCGGTCGTTGGCACCGGGGGTGGCAAAGGATTGGCCTACGGCGGCAGCGGGAAAGGTGGGATCCAGATCGGTCCAGCCGCTGCCGGGCAGGTAGGCTTCGACCCACCAATGATCCTGAGCGAGGGCCAACAGAGTGGCGTCGTTGAGCGGATCGCTGCCTGGCGTGCCCCCCGGGATGTAGCCGGCAACCCCGCTGACGGCCGGAAACATGCTGCCCAGCAGGGTTTGGGCGTGAGCCACAGACAGCGTGCCCTGACGGTAGCGGGCAGGGAGTCCGGCCGCCCGCAAGATGGCAATGAGGGCACTGGCTTGATCAACGCTGTTACCGGCCGCCCCCCAAAGGGTAGCGCGCGTGCCGCGCAGGCTGCCTTTGTAGGCATCATAGTCAAATGATTGCACGTAGGCAAAGGCGGCGATGGGATCTTGGGCAAAAACGGCCGATACCCAAAGCATCTCTTCATCCAGGCTGTCGGCGTCAATGGTGGCACTCAAATAGGCAGCGTCCACGCCGTCGGGAATAATGTGGGCCGGGCGGGCGGTGGCGTTGATCGGGTTGCCCCACTGTTCCGCCACAACCTCAGCGCCCGTATCCAGGTCGACAAAGGAAGCCGCGGCGGCAGGTGTTTGCACCGTCAACGTCACCACCACCGTTTGGCCGGGCGGCATGTTGGGCAGTGTCCAGGTCACGTCACTGCCGTTCTGCGCCCCTTCGCCGGGATCAATGATGGCGCCGTTGCTTATCGTTGTAGCCAGCGACACGTTGCGCAGCGCGTTCATATCGTCGGTCAGGGAAAAACCGGCCACGATATTCACGGTGTCGGTTATGTTGGTACCCTCGGGCACAACCGGCAGCAAGGTGGGGGGTAGATTGTTGGTGATGTGATAGCGAATGGTCGTAACACTGTTGCTGATGTAGCTTGTTTGGGTGCGGGCAATGGAGAGAGGCTGAGCCAGGGCGTCGGGTTCATTGGGGGCGGTTACGACAGGTTGGGCGGGAAAGAAGGTGGGGGTAGAAACGGCCGTTTCTGCCTGAGCCATAACCATCTGAGGGCGAAATACCAAAGTGGGCACAAGGGTTTGCAGCAGCAGTCCCAGGCTAATAACCAGAGAAATAAAGCGATGTAATTTATTTGTATAATTCATGGGTTTGTTCCTTTATAAAACCGGTTTATATCTATTGCGTATTGCCGGTTTCGTAGGGTGTAATGGGTTGGTGCGGTAGGGGTTGATCCGGATCTTGAAGCTGCTGATCGATAAAAGCGTATAACTGCATCACTGTGGCAAAGCGGTGTTTCTCACCCATATGGGGGGAGACTAACTCCGCCCGCCAAGGCTGATGTTCATTTTCCCGCCAGAGACGGACAAGATAAGCGTGATAATTAGTCATACTGATTCCGGCATCCCGTCAAATCATCAAAGTTTTGAAGATCTCGGCGGTTTTAGTAAGAAAGTGCCTGCCACCTGAAATGCTTTATAATTATGATAGAAGTGTAAATCGAAAGCGATCACAAACCGATCACGTGGGGCAAACCATAAACAATCAAAAACCATGTTAACCCTAAAGTTATTGGGTGAAGCAACCATTAGTCTGAATGCAAAACCGATCACCGGCATTGGCTCACGTACGGCCGAGGCGCTGCTGATCTATTTGGCCTGTGAAGGACGGCCGTTTTCGCGCCAGCATTTAGCCGAATTCTTCTGGGAAGAACGCGCTCCGGACCAGTCGGCCGCCAACCTGCGGGCCGCCCTCTCTATGCTGCGGAAGCAGGTAGGCGACTATTTGCTCATCACCCGGCAAACGGTCAGCTTTAACAGCGACCGTCCCCACCGGCTGGACGTAGCTGATTTTATGGCGGCAGCGAAACTGACGGCAGACGGGTGGCAGCAGACGACGGGCTTGTCTCCGTCCGCGAACCCCGCTCTACCGCTTGCCTTAATCACAGCCCTTGACCTGTACGAGGGTGATTTTCTGGCCGGCTTTTCTCTGCGCGAAAGCCGCGCTTTTGAGGAGTGGCAACTGCTCAAACGGGAGCATTTGCAGCAGCAAGCCACCCTGCTCTTGCGCCATCTATTGGAACAGCCGGCCATTCTTCAGGATGTGGGGCGGGCACTAACCTATGCCCGGCGACTGCTCCGGCTCAACCCGTTTAGCGAATATGCCCACCGGCAAAAGATGCTGCTGCTGGCCCGCAGTGGTGACCTTCAAGCAGCACTGGTGCAGTACCAGGCATGCCAGACACTGTTGGCTGAAGAAATCGGTGTGGAACCCGGCCCGGAAACGGCCGTTCTGGCCCAACGACTACAACGAGCCAGTCAAACGACCCGTCACAATTTACCCCCATCCCCTACGCCTTTTGTCGGCCGCGTCCAAGAGCTGGCCGACTTGCAGGCACAGCTTGTGGACCCCCATTACCGGCTGTTAACCATTATGGGGCCGGGCGGCGCAGGTAAAACCCGTCTGGCCTTAGAAGCAGCACGGCGGCTGATTCCCAGCGGCTACTTCTTAAACGGCCTGCGCTTCGTTTCGTTAGTCGATGCCGTTACGCCCGCCCAAATCCCCACCCTGATTGCCGCTGAATTGGATTTGACCCTTAGCGGAAAAGCCCCCCCCCACGCCCAGTTAGCCAGCGCCCTGGCTGATGAAGAGATGCTGTTAATCCTGGATAATCTGGAGCATTTGATGGAAGGGCCAGCCGGAGAAGAAACGGCCGGCTTGTTAGCCCATCTCCTGACCACCGCCCCGCTGCTGACGCTGCTGGTCACCTCCCGGCGGCGGCTGCAACTGCAAGAGGAGTGGCTTTTTGACCTCAATGGGTTGAGCTTGCCCGCGGCTGAGGAGGGCGGTGCCGCGGGCACAGCCGAGATAATCGCCGCCGATGCGGTGCAGCTATTTTTGCAGGCGGCCGAACGGGTGCAGCGCCGGTTCCGGCCCACGCCGGCCGATCTGACGGCCATCGTGCGCCTGTGCCGCATTCTGGAGGGGCTGCCGCTGGGCATTGAACTGGCGGCAGGCTGGCTGCGCCACCTTTCTTGTGCGGAAATTGAACGCCAGTTGGCTAAAAGTATGGCGCTGCTGGCGACCGGGTTGCGCAATGTGCCCGCCCGCCAGCGTAGTATGACGGCCGTTTTCGACCATTCCTGGGCCTTATTACCGGACAGGGCACAGACTATTTTGACGCAACTGGCTGTTTTCCGGGGGGGTTTAACGGCCGCTGCTGCCGCAGCTATTGTCGGGGCCACGCTGTCTGATTTAGGTGTATTGGTTGATCATTCGTTGCTGCGCAGTGAAAACGGCCGTTACAGCCTGCACGACCTATTGCGCCACTATGCCGCCGAACGGCTGGCCGCCAGCGGCAAAAGCGAAACCCTGGCTCAAGCCCACGCCACCTTCTTCCTCGACTACCTGAACGAGCAGGCCCAGGGTGAATCAATGCGGCAGCGGTTGGCCATCCGGGCCGAACAAGCCAACATCCGCGCCGCCTGGGAAACGGCCGTGCAATACGGGGACGAGCCGGCACTGCTGTCGGCAGCACCTACGCTCCACAATTTCTACAGCGCCGAAAGCCGCTTTTACGAGGGAATTGACCTGTTTCAAGCAGCTTTGACCCCAGACGACAGACGAGGGCCGGCTGACCTCAGACGTGCCGTCCACCAGCCACCGTCCCCTTTATTGCAGGCCGATTTGTGGGGACGGGTAGCCCGTATGCAAACCCAGATTGGGCAGGTAAAAACGGCCAGCCAAACGTTAGAGGCCGCTCTTAATGCCCTGCAACAGATTGATGACCCCGCCCGTCAATCTACCCTGCTGGGCTATGTCGCCATTACCGCCTTTTATGCCGGAGAATTTGAGCGGGCGGCGGCGCTGGCCGCAGAGAGTTTGGCCCTGGCCCAGCAAGGTGGCGATCAGGATGGCATTGCTTTTGCCCTCACTTTTTTAGGAAGCTGCCATAAATCGCTGGGGGAGTATGCCGCCGCAGCCACCTGTTTTAACCGGGCCGTAGCCGCCTATGAGCAGATGGGAGATCCGTTGGGCCAGGGGATGGCGCTAAACAATTTGGGCAATTTGGCGCAGGCGCAGGGAGACTTTGTCACCGCGCAGGCTTATTATCTGACGTGCAGCCGCTTGTTTCAGGAGCAAAACCATCTGCACGGGGCAGCCACCACGCTGGCCAATGCCGGCCACCTGGCCCGCAAAATGGGGGATCTATCCCGGGCCGAATCGCTGCTGCAAGAGAGTTTGCAGTTGAAACGAAGGCAGCAGGATGGTCGGGGAACGGCCGTATCCCTCATTGGTCTGGCCGATGTGGCCCTGGCAGCCGGCGACAGTATGACCGCTCAAACCTACCTGCAAGAGGGTCTTGACCTGGCGCAGAAAGCCGGGGATGTGAAGCTGACGCTGGAGGGCATCGCTTTGTGGGGGGTACTGCTGTATGAGGCCGGTGACCAACCGGCGCGGGCGGCCGGACTGCTCGCTTTTGCCTTAACCCATTCAGCCCTGACGGAAGAGGTGCGGGCGCAGGTGGTCCCGTTACAGGGGGAATTTACGCCAGATGTCTGGGAAACGGCCGTTGCCTGGGCCTCGCAGCAAACAGTGGCCGCATTGGTAAAAGAACTATGTTAATGTTAGCGGCGCGTCAGGTTGCTGAAGGGGGAAGTCAGCGTTCCTTTGGGGCGAATGGCATCTTTGGTCCGTAAAAAGAGGTGGCAGAGGGCCGGGCTGAGGTCATACAGCCGGTACAGCCAGGCTCCGCGCCGGTCGGTGGGGCTTTTTTGGCGGGCCTGCTGCAGCCAGGCGTCCAGGTAGGGGCGTTCGATACCACGCAGCAGCCCTTCGCGAAACATCAGACGCAGCAGCCGGGCCTGTTCAGCGGCGGGCAAGGCTTGAAACTGAGGCCAGCCGAGAACGGCCGTTTGTCGTTGCGGGTGGCCGTTCAACATCTCCACCAGCAGTTCATAAAAGACGGCGCGGCGGGTGGCCAGCGAACAGTCGGCAAAGCGGGGCAGTTGAATCGCTTTTTCACGGCAGCGGGCCGTGTAAAGGGCACGCCGCTCCAGATCAACCCGCACCGTCACGTTGCTCTGATGCACGCGGTAGAGACAGGTAGATTCGTCCACATAACCAAAATGAGCAAACTGGGCGTAATGGGTCAAAAAATCCCAGTCCGGCCCGATCACAATGTCGGTGTCGAAGGTCAGGCCATGCTCGACCACGACGGCCCGATTTAACACCGTGCAGGTCGGCGGACCAAAGACATCCGAGGCCCGCACCACCGGCTCAAAGATGTCGCCGCTAAAGGGTCCGCGCCGCTGGCTGGAGAGCGGCTCCATCACCTTGCCCTCCTGGTCAATGTAGTGACCGTCCATATAGACGGAAGGATGGTGGGGATGGTGGCGCAAGTAGTCAACGGCCGTTTGCAAATGATGGGGCTTGTATAGATCGTCCGCATCCAGAAAAGCCAACAGATCGCCGCTCATGTGGCCCAGGGCCGTATTGCGGGCAGCCGCTTCCCCCCCATTTTCCTGATGGATAAGATGGATACGCTCATCGGCATAGGCGGCGGCAATATCGGCCGTTTCATCCGTCGAGCCATCATTGACCAGAATCAGTTCCCAATGGGGATACGTTTGGGCCAAGACGCTCTCAATCGCCTGACCAATATAGGCCGCGGCATTGTAGGCGGGCATCATGATACTGACGAGGGGGGGGTGTGATTGTTTCATAGTCATTGGCGCGTGAAACGTGATGCGTGAAGCGTGAAGGCTTTTCACGCATCACGTTTCACGTTTCACTTTTTATGGTCATCTCAAAAATATCAACCAACCGCTCTGCTGTATGCTGCCAGCGGTGGTGGATTTCGGCTTCATGGCGGGCGGTTTGGCCCAGGTGGCGGCGCAGCGATTGATCGCCGGCCAGGTGGCAGATGGCCTGAGCCAGCGCCTCTATATCGCCAGGGGGGACAATCCAGCCGCTTTGGCGGTGCCTGAGGGTGGCCGGACGGCCGTTTTCACCGGAGGCAATAACCGCCAATCCGGTCGCTTTGTAATCAAAAATCTTCAAGCCGGAAAATTCAGGCCAGTTGTGGTAAGGAGCCAGGCCAATGTCGGCCTGGGCCAGCAGGGGGGCGTAGGCCTCCGGCGCCAGGCGGCCGGTAAAGGTGACCAAATCGCTCAGGTTCAATTCGGCCGTTAACTGTTCGGCTTCGGCCCGACCGCCGCCGTCACCAATGAGCAGCAGCCGCAGTGGGGGTAGATGGGCGCGGGCCTGGGCCACGGCTTGCAGCAAGATGGGCACGCCCTGCCAGGGGGTAAAGCCACCTAAATAAACGAGCGTAACGGCCGTATCCGCTCCATCATCAGCCCCAAACGAGCGTAAGTCAGCACGAGCCAGCATCTCCACCAGGATCGTCCCATTTTCTACGGTTGTGACGTGGGCCGGGTCACTCTGCCAGCGAGCCAGGAATTGATCGCGCCAGCCGTCGCCGCTGACGACCACGTGGGCCGCCTGGCGCACCGCCCAGCCCATACCGCGCAGGGAAATATGATATTGCAGACCACGTGGGGCCAGCCCTTTGGCTTCCAGATCGGCCAGATGGTCGCCGTTGTTTTCCAACACCAGGGGGATTTTCAGCCGGCGAGAGGCCAGGGCAGCGCCGTAGCTGACCCAACTCATTCGCTCCAAAAAGATGTCGCAGTCGGCCAGCACGGCGCGGGCAGCCAGAGCAAAACGAACGCTCTCGAACAGAGCGGCGTAGGGAAGCTGAAGTTCATACTGCACTCGCCGCACCAGCCGCTCTACCAGGCGGGGCAGGCCCCGGTCCAGCCAGGTGGGGGGCACGGGCTGGGGCTGAAAGTGATGGTCGGCAGTGATAATACGGCCGTTAGCTACCACCAACACCTGCACCTCATGGCCCAAAGCCACCAGCGCCTTGACCACCTCGCGCACATGATTGGCCGGTCCGTTATAGGGCGGCGTGAAAATATCTTCTTCTTGCTGGAGCAGGTAGCCAATTTTCATAAGTAACAGGTAGTGCGTAACGGTTGACTTACGTCCTATCCAGCAGCTTCAATTAGCTGCCTTATTTGTACTTTTGTCTGGTCCACGTCACATTTACCGTGCAGCAGTTGTTGCAGATGGTGGATTTGGGCCTCTTTTTCGGCCTGAGTCTGTTGGCCGTAAGCGGTTATCTTTTGCACCAGCTCACTGTTAGTAAAATAAAGCTGGTCGGGCGGCAGCAACTCATCGGCCCCATCCCACCGGTGCGAAAGGGCGTAGCAGCCGGCGGCAATTGACTCCAGCAGCGAGACTTGCAGCCCTTCGGAGTAACCGTTGGCCACAAAGAGGTCAATCTGATGATACCATTTCTCCGGCTGCTCGACATGGCCATAAAAGGTAATTTTATCTTGTAAAGCAAGCTGGTCGACCAGCGTACGGACCACCACACTATATTCCCCAAAACCGGTGGCTTCACCACCGCCGATGTGCAGGTGAAAGTTATCATTCACTTGCAGCAGTTCATAAAAGGCCAGAATTAGCTCGTAGACGCGCTTGCGCGGCTTCATATGGCACAAGATGCCGATGTCGCCGGCAAAGGGTTTGATGTGGGATTGGAAGCGTTCCAGCGAAACGGCCTCCGGGATAACGATGGCTTTGCCGGTCTGGTCGGGGAAACGAGCCACAAACTCACGCCGTTTGGCTTCGCTGACCAGGATGATGCTGTCTACGGCCTCCCAGTTGATCTGATCCACCCATTGGTACATTTCGTAACGGTGCAGGCGGGTGACGATGCCACACGTTTTGGGCAGGTGGCTGGCAGCAGCCAGCAAACCACTGGCCCACTCAAAAAAAACGACGTCATTTTGGCGCATAAAGGTATGCAGGTCGTGGTGGAAAAGCGTGCGGTTGATGCGCTCGTTGAACACGGGCCAGCCAACCTGTCGCCGCTCAAACAGGCTGACTGTATGGTGGGCCTTCAGGTCGGCGATAATCTCGTGTAAAAAGCTCCAGGTTTCTTCGATGGCAATGCCGATTTTCATAAGTACCTTTTGGCAAAGTGGCAAAGTAGCGGAGTGGCAAAGTGGCGAGTCTTTTCTTTGAGCCTTTGCTGCCTTTGCGCCTTTGCGTTAAATTTTTGTAATTATACAGACCTGACAGGTTTCCACTAGATTGTGGAATTGCCCAACGCCTCGTTAAAAACCTGTCAGGTCTTGAGAGGCTGTATAGTTATAAATTTTTATCAATCGATGAACTGCCGGTGCCAGAGTTCTAGAGAAAGCAGGGCACCAAGGCGAATGGTGTGATTATGGCCGGCCATGTGGTCCTGGACCAGTTGGCGCACGTATTGTGGTTGGAAGTAGCCGCGCTCCAGGCTGTGCGGGTTGAGTAGGGTCTCTTCGACCCAGGGGCGCAGAATGGTGCGGAACCAGGCGTTGTAATCTTTATACGGCCGTTTCCGATTCCGCTTGATCCAGGAAACCCGCTCGCTCAGGTGCCAGCGCAGCCAATCTTCGCTGCGCAGGCGTATGTCACGGGCGCAGGAGATCATAGGCAGGCCGGTGTCAGGCAGGGGGATCTGGGCCATTTCAGGAAAGTAGCGGATGAAGGTGTCACGCATCAGGCGACGACGATAGCGCAGGCCCGGGGGGATGGTCAGGGCCAGGTCCATTAGCTCGTAGTCACAAAAGGGGAGACGCACGGCGGCCCGGCTGCGAACAACCTCCACCCCGTTGATGGTCATACGGGGCACGCGCTGACGGTAGTCGAAATAGATGCGCTGGTCGGCCAGTTGGGTGGAGCCGGCTTCGTCCATGCCGGCCCGGTAGCTGTCGAGAACGGCCGTGCCCACCTGCCGCCCCATTTCAGCCGTAAACAGGTTGGGCTGCTCGGCCGGTTCAAAGGTAATCACCCCCTGGTCGCGGTGGACGGATAGGTGGGCTTCGGTGCTGGTGGGGGTATCGTAGTCGGCCCAATGCTGGTGGCGCAGGGCAAAACCAAACATGGCGTCGCCCATAAACCCTTTGTAAAAAAGCTGAGCGTGGGGCACTTGCTGCTCTAAATTGGCGCGGGCATGCAGGTTGACCACGTTGCCCAGGCCGTCGGTGGCCCGGACCGCTTCCTCGGCCACGGCCAGCAGCCAGTCCGGCTTTAGCTCGTCAAACTGGTTGGGAAAACCGACGTAGTTGGCTACTTCACGGGCGGCGCGGGCGTCGTCACAGCCAGGAATACCCCAGGTGAAGGTGGGCAGCGGCCGTTTATCGGCCCCACCTACATCTCGCAGCAAAATGGCCAACACGCGCGAGTCCATACCGCCGCTGAGCAGCATCCCGGCCGGCAGGTCGCCGGGGGCCTGCCGCCGCACGGCCTGCTTTAGCTGGTAGAGCAGGCTCTCCATCCAGGTTTCTTCGCTGTAAAGCTGGTATTGCTGGGGATGGGTGGGTTCCCAGTACGTGTCGATATGGAAACGGCCGTCTTGCCAGGTTAACAATGAGCCGCCCCGCAGCAGCGAGACCTCTTGCAGCAGCGTTTGGTCGCCCAGCAGATGGTCAAAGGTGAGAAATTGGGCCATGCCCACCCGGTTGACGGTGCGGGTCAGGTGAGGGTCGGCCAGCAGTGCCCGCACCCCGGAAGCAAAGAGGAAACGGCCGTTGGCCTGGGCATAATAGGTGGGGTAGAGGCCGAGGCGGTCATTGGCCAACAGCAGTTGGCGGGTCTGTTGGTCCCAAATGGCCAGCGTGAACGCCCCTTGCAGCCGGTGGATAAAAGCCGCCCCTTCCTGCTCATACAGGTGCAAAATGAGGGCCGCATCTCCGGTGGGCAGCGGCGCACCTTGATCGGTCAATCCCTGGCGCAGGGAGGGGGCATTATACAGCTCTCCTTCCAGAACCAGACAGCGGGAGCGGTCCTCATTCCAGACCGGCTGTGGCTGCGGGTTCAACACGGCTAAATGGACCCGGCCCAACCCCCACGCCTGTGCCTGATACAAATCCCGCTTAAAAAGCGGTTCCGGTTCCAGCGCCTGGCCCATCTTGGCCAGCAGCGCATCATCTTCTGAGTCTCCAACAAATCCTATAAGTCCGGGCATTATCTTTTCCAATTACGAATTATGAATTACGAATTATGAATGCAACACTCTCTCAACGAAGCCCATGGCTTACGTTTCACGTTTCACCTTTCACGTTTTACATTTCACGTTTTCCGTTTTACGTTTTCCGTTTCTACCCAGGGGCCAACACCTCATCAAACATTTCTTCATAAGGTGTGCCGGCATAGTCGGTGCGAAGCTGATCGAAGTTGAGAACGACGTCGCGCAGGTCGTCGCTGGTATGTTTTTTGGTTTTGCCTTTAACAGGATGAAAGGGAACGCGCAAAAAGTCAAAGACATCGTGCAGCACCCGATCTCGCTCCGTTTGTAACTCCTCATAGCGCACCAGCAAATGCGGCCGTTGTAAGCGGGCCACATAGTCTGAAAGCGCCTGGTCGGCCTCTTCTCGCTCCTGGATAAATTGGCGGAATTCAGCCAAATCGATCTCCATCGGGGGTCGACGGTTCTGCTCTTTGTATAGATTCCAGTTGCCGGTTGCCTCATACAAACGGCGGGCGTTGATACGGGACACAACTGCCTTGATGCGATTGCGGCGCTGCATATGGATCACTTTGACCTGTTTGTCATGCAGCACCTGGGTGAAACCGTCCAGGTCCAGCACGTCGACCAGCTTGGTTTTGAAGCCAATGGCCCCGGTACGGCCCAGCAGCGGCGGTGTGTAATAGTCACGCAGCCAGGAAAGCTGCTCGGCCGCGCTTAGCCCTTTCTGGTTCAGAACGGCAAATCGCTCGTAGATAGCCCCGATATGGGGGTGGGCACTCAGCAGGCTGGTGAGGTAAGTGCTGCCGTCTCGCTCGACGAAGAGGATGACGTAGGGCGTTACCTGAGGACGTAAGTAAAGTGAAAAGGGCATGGTGAATCTCCAAAGTAGTGCGTAGTGCGTAGTCACTTTCCTACGCACTACGTACTACGCATTACACACTATGTTTTCAAGTGACTGCGTATAAGAATCGACAAGGCACCCCGGTTGAGCAGCCAGCGGGGCTGGTAGCGCAGGGCGCGGCGGATGGCGGTACGGGTCTGGGACATATTGGCCTGCTCGTATTGGCGAAAGGCTTGCTCCATGGCGGCCCGGCCCAGGTCGTGGCGTCTGCGCTGCTGCATGGTTGTCATATTGGGGGGCAAATTGTCATAAATATCTTCCAGAAAGGTGAGGGGCTGGTTGTTTTTAGGCAGTTCAGCCCAGGCGGAAAAGTGGTGGGCCAGATTACGGCCGTTGTCAGCCAGCAGATGAGGGTCCAGGGAAACGGCTGTAGTCAAATGCGCTTGCGCCTGGTTGAAGTTACGACCGAAATAAGCCTGCGCCGCCGCTCGTAAATGTGCCCGGCTGTAAGCCTGATCGCGCAGCGCCAGCCAGGCGGGCGGCAAATCGGGATCCGCATACAATTTATCCAGCACGGCAAAAGTGGCCGTCGTCATCTGCTGCCCGTCGCGCGTCATTTGCGCCCGGTGAAAGCGGTAGAGCGATACCGGTTGGGGCAGCCAGGCCATACGACAGCCCTGCCGCGCCAGCCGCAGCCACATATCCCAATCTTCATAAGAACGTAGATTCTCGTCAAAAAAACCAACCTGCGCCTGCCGGCTGCGGCGCAGCAACACACTGCCTACATGGAGCGGATTACCCAACAACAGGTCGATCTCGTTGGCCGGTAACCCATCGTCAAAAATCTTGCCCACCTGCTGGCCCTGCTCATCGATAGGAACCGCCTGCCCGGCTACAAAATCGACAGCGGGCTGCTCATGCAGGGCTGCAACCTGGAGGCTTAACTTTTGGGGCAAAAACTGATCGTCGGAATCCAAATAGCTCAGGTAGTCTCCCCGGGCATGGCGGATACCGGTATTGCGTGCCCCGGAAAGACCCCGGTTCTCCTGATAGAGGTAATAGACACGCGGGTCGGTAAATTGAGCCACCACCTCACGACTATTATCGGTGGAGCCATCATCTACCACCAGTATCTCAAACGCCGCATATGTCTGATCCAGGACGCTCTGAATAGCGGCGGGCAGGTAGTGGCCTTGATTGTAGGCAGGAATAATGACGCTAACGAGTGACATATAAGACACCTTCGGGCAAACGGGTTTGGGGATGCAGGGCTAATACTTCTTGTAGTTCAGGCTCAGTGGGGGCCGCAGCGCCGGCCAGAACGGTCAGGTAAACCACAACGGCCGTTTCCTCTTGAAACTGCCTTTGCAAAGCAGCCATTTCGGCCTGGTAGTGGGGATTGGACTGCTGCGTAGTCGCTTCCATTTTGCGCGGCAGGGCCTGGACGGGCCGGCCGATCAAAAAATGCACGGCGCTGGGCGCGTTAGAGTATATCGGCACGCCGGCAGGCAGCGTGCGTACCTCAGCTAACAGAGCCGACTGCCGCCAAACGCGCTGGTTAAACCCTAATCCGTCCCGGTAAGCCTGCTGCAACCAGCCGGCCGTTTGCACGCCCTGGCCAACGAGGAAGAGGAGCAGAAACAGTGCCCCAATAGTGCGCATGAAAGGAGAGGAGAGCCTGTGGGCATAAACGGCCGTTAACAACCCTACGCCCCCCACCACCCCCATGAGATAAATCGGGGCCAAAATGCGATGGTCCAGCGGTGTATTGGCATCAACAAAAGAGATAGAAATGACCAAAAAGAGCAGATAAACCAGGCTAAAAAGAGACAGGAGCTTGAGCAAGGGGGGCCAGGAACGGCCGTATACCCGCCAGGCCAGGCCAACCCCACCGGCCAGCAGCAAAGCCAGCAGCCCCATTTTAACCAGACCCGGTAAAGTCAACGGCAGCAGCAGCCAGCTTGAAACTGTGTCCACGGCCTGCCGCACATGGCCCGGCCCCAGCGGATGAAAAACCAGGCTGCGGCTGGTGCCGGTACCGGCGGCCACCTGATTACGTATCAGCCACAAAACCAGGGGCAGCCCAGCCACAGCATCCAGCAGCAGCGCCCGCCCCAACCGTTGGCGCAGCGGCCCGGCGTCCCACAGCAGCAGGGCCAGCCCGGCTGCCAGTACAAAAGCCAGGCCGGCATAACGGGTCAGGCAGGCCAGGGCCAGCAGAACGGCCGTCAGCAGCAGATAGCGGGGAGCGGCCGTTTCCAGATAAGCCGTCAGCAGCCACAGGGCCGCCAACAGCAGCAGCAAAAAGAGCGGCTCTGTCAGAGCGTAGGCGTGGACCTCCAGCATCGGCGCGGGCAACAGCAGCAGTCCCCCAACCAGCGGCAGCCAGATGGCAATCGGTGACCGGTGGCCGGTAGGCGGTAAGCGGTCATCTGCTTGATCCGGTTCACTGTTTACTGAATACTGTTTACTATTTACTGCCCCCAACAAGACCACCAGCAAGATATTAGCTGCAAACAAAAGCGTATTCAGCCAGCGGGCTATCACAACCGGGGCTATGCCCACTACGCCCAGGCTGCCTAACAAAAAGGGATAAAAGGGGGCGTGATGGGTTACAGGTGTATAGGCCAGGCCGTCAACGGCCAAAACCAGACCATAACCGTCCGCCAGATTGCGGGCGGACGTCACGTAGACAATGGCATCGGGGGTTATGCCTACACCCCAACGAGTGGCCAGCAATAGGCTGGCCATGCCGGCTACAATGAGAAGTGCCACTATTAGAGGCCCCGAATAGCCCTTATTGTATGACAGACTGTTTACTTTCAAGGTTTTACAATGAGCGGTATGTAGGTACGTTCAGTCAAAGTTGGATCAGGTGTTGGACTGGGTGTAGGGGTTGCTGGCGGAGGTGGTTGATCACCTGGCACCCAGCCGGCCAGGCGAGCCATGAGAACCCAATAGGCTTTGGCCATATACAACATGCCGCGTGAGTTCAAATGGCCTCCTTGCGTTTCATTGGTGTACTGTTCGCACATAGCCGGGTGGCCATCGTGGAAGCAAGGCTGTCCGCCCGGCGTGTGGGAAACAATGTCGGCAATGTCCATCAGAATGATGTCGTTGGCGGCGGCGTAAGCCCGCATGTCGTTGTTGAGGATCGTGGCCGGCTCTGTGCCAATAGCCCGAGCCAGGCCCATTGTCCACCAGACGATAATTTTGTCAGGATGGGCTGCTTGCAGCGCTTCCAAATCGGTGTAGTTAGGCAGTTGGCTGTCTGGATCAAAAAAGTGATGGTGAATGTTGGAATTGGTATCCCCATCCACATAGCCAAATTTGAAGGCCACTACGTCATACTGGCCAGACGGCAGGCCGTTGACCCGGTCGATAAAGTAATCGACTTTGTTCCACCAGCCGGGGTTGGGATTGGGCGGCGGACTGTGAAACTCAAAATCCCAATTGCTGCGGTCATATTTCTCGTCGTAATATATCTCGTCTGGGTCCAGGTCTCGATCGCAACTGTGGGGTCTTGGCGTTATATTATCTGCCAGGCAATTTAAGCCACGAGTGATGTTATCACCAACTGAGGCATGGCGAAACAAGAGTGTCATATCAGCCGCAGCGGCAATGTACGCATCAGGAATGTCGTCAAACTGGGCAATGGCGTGGCGGTCCACTACGAAACCGGTCATGATGTGGCTATCGGCAACGGCCGTTGTTGAGGGGCCGATTGCTCCACTGGCATAAAACCAGAAAAAACTCGTTAAAACAGCCGTGATACATAAATACACAGCAATCAGTGTCAGTTGTCGTTTTTTGTTTAACATTTCTCACTTAACC
>JAWOIM010000795.1:0-10092 GCA_046484685.1 Chloroflexota bacterium
CGACGACCGCTTCTACGCCCGCTACGAGCCCAAGAGCGGCCAGGGCTGGGCGATGGGCGAGGCGCCCCGCGGCAGCCTCAGCCACTGGCTGAACGTCGAGGAGAGCCTGGCCACCATCGAACGCGAAGGCTGCACCGTCATTCTGGCCGTGCCTACCATCTATAAGATGTGGCTCCAGTCAGAGCAGCTCTCCCGAACCGATTTTTCGGCCGTACGCTGGTTTATCAGCGGTGGTGCCCCCTGTCCCCCCTCGCTGCTGGCCGCCTGGCGTCAGGCCACTGGCTGCGTCTTTCGCCAGGGGTACGGCCTGACCGAGGTAGGGACCAACTGCTTTACCATGACCGACGATGAGTCGGTCAGCCGGGCGGGGTCGGTGGGGCGGCCTATCTTTCACAGCCAGGCGCGATTGGTGGCTGAAGATGGGCGGTCGGTGGAAACTGGCCAAACGGGCGAACTGCTGCTGGCCGGTCCCCATGTCTGCCGTGGTTACTGGGGCCAGCCGGAGGCCACTGCCCAGGCTTTGCGCGACGGCTGGTTTTACACAGGGGATATGGCCCACCAGGACGAGGAGGGGTATTTTTATATAGACGGCCGTTTCAAAGATATGATCATCTCCGGCGGCGAGAACGTCTACGCGGCCGAAGTGGAAGCCGTCTTTTTGGCCCATCCCGCCGTGGCTGAGGCCGCCCTCATCGGTAAACCGGACGAGATGTGGGACGAAGTGGGGGTAATGGTCGTTGTGGCCCAAAACGGTCACAATCCCAGCGCCGCCGAGCTGCTCGACTTTTGCGGGCAGCGGCTGGCCCGCTACAAAGTGCCCAAAGAAGTCGTCTTCGTTCCCGAACTGCCCTATTCGCCTTACGGTAAGGTGATGAAGCAGGACTTACGACGAGAGTTAATTGGTTAATAAGGTATTGCGTATTTCGTATTGCGTAATCATGCCACCCCTACGCAATACGAAATACGCAATACGCTCAAAAAAATGGCAACAATAACAGTCAACAACATCCAGCTTTATTACGAAATCCAGGGCGACGGGCCGCCGCTGCTGCTGATTGCCGGCCTGGGCTATGATCACTGGTTCTGGCACAAGATGGTGCCGGGGCTGGCCGAGTGCTTCCGGGTGATTGTCATGGACAACCGGGGTGTCGGCCGCTCTGACAGGCCGGAAGGCCCCTATACGGCCCAACTGCTGGCGGCTGATGTGGCGGCGCTGCTGGCGGAATTGGAGATTGGCAAAACGGCCGTTCTCGGTCACTCGATGGGTGGCTTTGTGGCCCAGGCGCTGGCCCTCGATTATCCCCATCTGGTCAGCTACCTGGTCCTGGCCGCCACCAACTTTGGCGGTCCACGCCACATACCCGTTACGGCCGAAGCGCTGGCTGTCCTCATGGACAGCAGCAGCGATCCGGTGGAGCGGGTGCGGCGCGGCGTGGCCGTTAGCTGCGCCCCCGGTTTTGAACAGCGTCAGCCCGATTTGCTGGCTGAACTGGTGGCCTACCGGCAGCAAAACCCGCTGCAACCCGGCCCCTACCAGGCCCAACTGGCCATTGGGTTGGCCCTGATGTCAGAAACGGCCGCTTTCGAGTCCAGGCTGCCTCAGATAACGGCCCCTACACTCATCCTGTTTGGCGAGCATGACAAGGTAGTCCCACCGGCCAACGCCGACCTGTTGGCGCAGCAAATTCCCCACAGCCAAGTGGTCCTGCTGCCCGACGCCGGCCACTTTTTTCCGTTAGAAACAGCGGTGGCAGCGGTAACGGCCGTTGCTGATTTTATCCGTAGCCACGATAGCTCTGTGGCACCTGTTCGTGAAACGTGATGCGTGTGTAAGAAACCCTCACGTTTCACGCATCACGCTTCACGCCATCATATTTTTGGAGGAGATAGAAAATGAAAACCCATTCCCGTTTTACCCTTATTTTGTTGGCCATGCTTTTATTTGGCCTGTTAGTAGCCTGTGGTGGCGATACACCAGAAGAACCGGCCGCGCCTGCTGAGCAGCCCCCCGCCGCAGTCGAGCCGGCTCCAGAAGTCGAGGAAGAAGCGCCGGAACCGGTCGCCGAGGGCCTTGCCTGTGATGAACCGGTCAAGGTCGGCCTCATTACTGATAGGACCGGTGCCCTGGCCATCTATGGTGCTCACATTCTGCGCGGCTTCCCGCTGGGCATGGAATATGCTACCGGTTCGGCCGGCAGCGATATGGGTGGCTACACCAGCTACATGCTGGAAAATTGTGAGTTCCAGGTCTTCATTCGCGACGACCAGAGCAATCCTGAAACGACGGCCACCATGGCCCGCGAGCTAATTGAAGTGGAAGGCGTCGACATTCTGGTGGGTACCGTTAGCTCCGGCGCCACGGCGACGCTGCAAGAACTGGCCCGCGAAAATGACATCGTTTTGATTGTGGCCCCGGCTGCGGCCAATGATATGACCGGCGTCAGCTTTAACGAATACACCTTCCGCACCAGCCGCAACAATTATCAGGACGCCGTCAACATTTGCGAATACCTGACCAACAATTACGATACGTTTGTTCAGATTGCCCCCGACTATTCCTTTGGTTACGGGGGTGCGGCCGCTTTCCGCGATGCCTGCACCCTCTTTGGTGGCGAGTTTGTCGCCGAGGACATCTTTGCCCCGGCCGATACCACTGAATTCACCCCCTACATGGAGCAGATTGGCAACTCTGGTGCCGAAGCCTGGATTGTGACCTGGGCCGGTAATGGTTTTGTGCCCATGATGCAGGCCGCCAATGAGCTGGGCGTCATGGACGAGATGGTTCTGGCCTCCGCTTTTGTGGATAATGTGGTCATGCCCGCCTTCTTTTCCGAAGCAATTGGGGCCACCAGCGGTATCCTCTACCATTACGCCCTGCCCGACAATCCCATCAACGATTGGCTGGTAGAAGAGACCATCGCCCGCTTTGACACCCCGCCCGACCTGTTTGATGCCGACGGCATGAACGCGGCCATCCTGCTGGTCGAGGCTATCAAGGCCACCGACGGCCGGACCGATGCTGCTGCCCTTATCGCTGCCATGGAAGGCATAGAATTTGAAGGACCGAAGGGAACCATCTACATCCGGCCTGAAGACCATGTGGCCATGCAGGATATGTACATTGTGACTTTGCTCAACGTCGATGACCCGATGTTTGATTATTACGAACTGGTTGAAACCAACCGGCCCGATGTCCCCTGCCTCCTGCCCGACAACCTGGTAGATCGCTGTGGCGACCTGCCCGTTGGCTCGCTGAGCGGCAATTAGACGACAATGACGGAGGACGGAGGACAGAGGACGGACACTACTGCTCCGTCTTCGGTCTTTCGCCCTCCGTCCAAACTAATCATGACTGACACAATCATTCTGGAAACCAAAGGGCTGCGGCGTGAGTTTGGTGCGCTGGTGGCCGTGAACGATGTCGACTTGCAGGTGCAGGCCGGCACGCTCCACGCCATTATCGGGCCGAACGGGGCAGGTAAGACGACCTTTTTTAACCTGCTCAGCGGCAATTTGAAGCCCACCCGGGGTCAGGTCTTTTACAAGGGGGAGGATATTACCCATCTGCCCCTGCACCAGACGGCGCACCGGGGAATCGGCCGTTCTTTCCAGATCACCAATATCTTTCCTAACCTGACCGTTATGGAGAATATCCGGCTGGCGGCGCAGGCCTTGGGTAAAGATAACTTTCGCTTCTTCCAATCCCACCGCCGCTTTGAGCAGTATGAGGCACGGGCCTGGGAAGTCATGGAGCAGGTCGGGCTGACGGAACGAGCGCTCAGTCTGGCCCGCACCCTGCCTCACGGCGACCAGCGCAAGTTGGAGCTGGGCATAATCCTGGCCCCTGACCCAGAACTGCTGCTGCTGGATGAACCAACGGCCGGCATGGCTGCCGAGCATGTTCCTCAATTGATGGAACTGATCCGGCAAATCCAGGCGGCCGGCAGCAAGACGGTCATGCTGGTGGAACATAACATGAACGTCGTCATGCAGGCTTCGGACACCATTACCGTCATGCACCAGGGCGCTGTCCTGGCCGAAGGCCCGCCCAGCGCCATCGCCGCCAACGAGACCGTGCAGCAGGCGTATCTCGGAGCGCTTTATACGTAATGACGACAGACTACAAAAGCCTCCAAGACTTTTGTAGTCTCCGTTCGTGGGCAGTTTTCAGTAATCAGTATTCAAGGAATAGTTGCCAATCAATGACAGTGACTTAAAGGCATCTCTGAAATTGTCATTCCGAACGGAGTCTTCGGAGTGAGGAATCTTATGAGTTGCTATTAGCCTAGGTGAAAGATTTCTCACTGCGTTCGGAATGACAGGCTGACGTCTAGTTTGTGAAGCATAAGAAGCTGTTTTTGAACTATGCAGTGGAGCGGAGAACAAGAATCAATGACCACTAATCAACAAGCGGCCACCAAAACCGAATACCTGCTGGAGGTCGAGAACATCCACACCTTCATCGGCCAGTTCCACATCCTGCAGGGCGTAACGGTGCGAGTGCCGGTGGGCAGCATTGTGGCCCTGCTGGGCCGGAACGGGGCCGGTAAGACAACGACGCTCAAGTCGATCTTGGGGTTGACGCCGCCGCGTGAGGGGACAATTCGCTTTGAAGAACGGCCGATCCACGGCTATCGTAGCTTTGAAGTGGCCTCCATGGGTATTGGCTTTGTGCCCGAACACCGGGCTATTTTCCGCGACCTGAGCGTGGCCGAAAATTTGAAAATTGCCGAGCGCCAGAAAGGGGATTTTGCCCGCAAAGAGGCATTTATCTTTGGCCTGTTTCCCGACCTGAAGCGGCTGATCAAGCTGCCGGGCAACAACTTGTCCGGTGGACAGCAGCAGATGTTGGCCGTGGCGCGAGCGCTGGTCCCTGATAACAAGCTGCTGCTCATCGACGAGCCGAGCGAAGGGCTGGCCCCGGTGCTGATTGAGCAGATGATGCTGGCCATTCAGGAATTGTCGGCCCGGACGACGGTCCTGCTGGTGGAACAAAATTTTCTGGTGGCCAGCCGCTTAGCCGACTATTACGTCATTATCGAAGAAGGACAGTCGGTTAAGCAGGGTTTGATGGCCGACCTGGTGGATGATCGGGAGACAATCCACCGTTATTTAGGGGCAGCGTGACACGTAGTGCGTATTGGGTAATGCGTAGAATTATTCGCTACGCACTACGCACTATTTGAGATTATTCTATGGAAAATGCACTCGAAATCTTAAAGAAGAACCGGACACGATTGATTACGCTGGCGATTCTGGCCTTTCTGTTTTTTACGGCCGTTCAGGGCATGGAGACGAGCGATTGGGCCATTACCGTGATGCGCGGGCTGGCGGTGGGGGCCATTACCTTTTTGGTGGCGGCCGGCCTGTCGCTCATCTTTGGCCTGATGGACGTGCTGAATCTGGCCCACGGGGAGATGTTTATGATCGGGGCCTACGTGGGCTGGACTGTCTTTGTACGGCCCGACACCTTTGTGGGCCTGCTCACGCCGCTGGCACTGATCGGCATCGGCTTTGTGCTGATTCCCGTCTGGACTGTGCTGCTGGCGCGGCTGTCGCTGCCGCAGCGGGTGGCCCGGGTTTGGCCCTGGGTAGGCTTAGCTGCCGGAGCGGCCGTTTTAATTTTTACCTTAGGCCGCTATCCCATCTCCAAATGGAACCCGGAAGTCTATTCCCAAAGCCCGATGACCTTCTCGCTAGCGGCCAGCCAGGGGCGGGCGGTGGTGCCGGATCCAGTCACGTTTGAGGCGCTTAGCCCGCTGCTGGTTTTGGTAGCGCTGTTAGTGGGCGGCATGATTTTGGCCCTGGCGATTGTGGGGGTGGGGCGACAAACGGCCGTTTCTAACCAGGCTCGTATTAACCGTCTGCCGCTCATCGCAGCTGGAATACTCCTCTTAGTTGCACTGCTCGCCTTTTGGTTCAACCAGCCGCTGGTTGAATTTCTCTACGCCATCAGTTCCACCTGGCGCTTTGCCCTGGCGATGGCCGTGGCTGCGCTCAGCGGGGTGCTGTTGGGGGCCGTGATCGAGACGACGATGATACGGCCGTTATACGACCGTCCCCTCTACCAGCTCATGCTGACTCTGGGCCTTAGCTTCATCGGCATCGAGATGGTGCGCTACATTTGGGGCCGGCCCGAATTTACAATGCCCCGGCCTGAGATTTTTAACGGCAGCGGTCCCAACTGTCCGGCTACCAGCATCGGCGATTTGATAGCCTATCAATGTTCCACGATTAGCTTTTTTGACGGCCGTTTACGCACGTACAATGAGCTCTTCATCATCCTGATCGGGCTGATTGTCCTGATCGGCGTCTGGGTGCTGCTGCAAAAGACGCGGCTGGGGATGATCATCCGCGCCGGCGTGCAGGACCGGGAGATGGTGGAGGCGTTGGGTATCAACGTGCGCCAGGTGTTCACCCTTGTTTTTGCCCTGGGGGTGGGATTGGCGGCCCTCGGCGGCGTCCTGGCGGCACCTTCTATTGGGCTGTCCAGCGACATGGGCACGCGCCTGCTGCTGTCGGCCCTGATCGCCATGGCCATTGGTGGCCTCACCAGCTATCCCGGCGCGGCCGCGGGCGCAGTGCTGGTCGGCCTGATGCAGCAGTTCATTATCCGCTATGGGCAGATTGGGATCACGCTGCCCTTCCTGGCCGAACCCTTCAAGCCATCCCCGCCCCTGGTGCCCGCGTCGACGATTCTGCTGATGGTCATTATTTTGCTGGTCTTGCCCAATGGACTTTTTGGTCGGAATGAGTAGACCCTATTGCGTATTTCGTATTGCGTAGAGAACCTTACGAAATACGCAATACGAAATACGAACAAGAGTTATGAATACAACGACGACACCCTTCGAACACCTCCCTGAGCGCCGCCTGGCCGCCTGGCTAAGAGCCAATGGCTGGCTGCTGGGCCTCTTTGTTTTGATGCTGGCCTTTCCCTTTCTGGTGGCCTGGCTGGATGGCCAAACCCCGGCCGATGTCCTGGCCAATCGCACCGGCAACGCCCGCTTTTTGCAGGGCTTGATGATCGAGATATTCATTCTGGCTATTTATGCCATCAGCTACGACCTGGTGCTGGGCGTGACGGGGCTGCTCTCTTTTGGCCACGCCATGTTTTTTGCCACGGGCGCTTACTTTACCGGTATTGCCTTCAAGAGCTTGGGCTGGGGGTTGGGTCCGACGCTGCTGGGGTTGGTGGCTGTTTCCATTGGGCAGGCGCTCCTTTTTGGTGTGGTGCTGCCCCGCGTGAAAGGGATCACCTTTGCCCTGGTCACGCTGGGCCTGGCGTCTGTCTTCCATATTGTGGTGCAGTCGGGGGAGCTGGTGGCCTATACGGGGGCCGATGTGGGGCTGCAAGGGGTGATTGTACCCGACTATTTGAACTCTTCGGTCCACCGCTTTCCCTTTTATCTGGCGGCATTGACCCTCACAGTTCTGGTTTATCTGCTGTATCGGCGCTTTGTGGATTCGCCCACAGGCCGGGTCTGCGTGGCCATCCGCGAGAATGAAGACCGGGCGCTGATGATGGGCTACAACACCTTTTACTTCAAGCTGTCGGCGCTAATGCTGGCGTCGTTAACGGCCGCTTTTGCCGGCTTCTTACACACGATCCACCAGCCCATTGTCAGCCCCAACGTGGCCGGGTTGGGCTGGACGGTGGCTGCGCTGCTGATTATCCTGATTGGCGGTGTGGGCACGCTGAGCGGGGCGCTGATCGGTGCGGCCGTTTTCCGGCTGCTGCAATTCTACTTTGACCGCTGGTTCGGCGATGCGGCCCTCTTCCTCTTGGGCAGCGTCTATGTGGGCCTGGTCCTCTTCCTGCCCTACGGCATCGTCGGTACCTGGAAGGCCAAATCGTTTCGTATCCAGGAGAGCTGGGATAGATTGACTGGATTGCTTTGGGGGGCCGGTGATCAGTAATGTCGCTGCGCGACCGCTTCACGTACGGTGTTTGGTGATCCGTGACCCGTTCTGAATATGCAATTACTCTTTTCGGCACACTGCTGACTGTGAAAACAGACTTGGTTATAAATCTGTTCTTCGAGGGCAAACTCGGCTATCTGCAAATCTTCACTGGCAAAGCGGAGCCAGAGAAGGCTATCCTCTTTCATACAGAATTTTTCCCTTTTCAACAATTTCGGTGCGGACAAACGGCCGTTCCCTGCACAGATCCTCAAATTCATCTGGCGTATACACCAGAATATCCACACCGACGCGAGGGCGCAACAGCAGCATGACTTCCTTGATTCGATCCAGAAAACGCTGGTCGGTTTCTTTAACGATAACCAGATCTAGATCAGACCAATCGTCTGTCTGTCCAGATGCCGCAGAGCCAAACAAGACAATTTTTTCCGGGTTGTACTCTTGTTGCAGGATAGGCAAAAACCGCTCAAGTTCTGCATTAAGCAACTTGCGCCGTTTCTGCTGTGTAATAGTGCGCGATTTGTCCATTGAAAAACCCTCTTGGTCCATTTACGCTCTATTATACACTCTTTTCTCTCGTTTTCTTTGCGAATCTCCGCGCAACTTGCTACCCACTACGTATTACGCACTACTTACTATGTCCCGCAAATCACGCTTAAGGATTTTACCCGCCCCGGAAATGGGTAGTTCCTGGAAGAGGCGAATCTGACGAGGCACTTTGTAGGGGGCCAGGTGATCGCGCAAATGTTGATCGAGGGCCTGGGTTAGCTCTTGGTCGGTTAAGGCGGTGTCCGGTTTGGGCACGACACAGGCCACGCCGATTTCACCCCATTTGTCGTCCGGTATGCTCACCACGGCGCACATGTGAACGGCCGTATGCTCATACAGCACCCGCTCAATCTCCGCCGGATAAATATTCTCTCCCCCGGAAATAAACATATCCTTCTTGCGGTCTACGATGAAGAAGTAGCCATCCTCGTCATACCGGGCCAGGTCGCCCGTGTGGAACCAGCCCTCGGCGTCGCTGGCTTCAGCCGTAGCTTCAGGGTTGTTAAAGTAGCCGGAGCTGACGCTGGGGCCTTTTAGCACCAGTTCGCCCACCTGATTGGGGCCGAGCGGCCGGTTGTCGTCATCGACCACCCGCGCCGCCACGTAGAAATTGGGACGGCCGATACTGCCCGCCTTCTCAATCGCATCTTCGGCCGCCAGGGCAAAAATGCCGGGGCCAAATTCGGTCATGCCAAAGCCCTGCTTGAAGCGCACCCCCTTTTCGTCACGGAACTGTTTGACCAACGGCACGGGCAGGGGCGCGCCGCCACTGGTGCAAAAACGGAGCGAGGAGAGATCGGCCGTTGGCCAATTAGCCGCCTGGGTGAGCATCTGGTACATGGTAGGCACAGCGGCAAAGACGGTCACGCCCTCCTGCTCGATGAGGTCCAGCACCTGGACCGGATCAAACTGGCGCGTCAGGATAATGGTGCCGCCCAGGATAAGTTGGGGCAAGGTGTAGACAAACAAGCCGCCGGTGTGAAAGAGGGGGAAGACGTTGAGGTAGATGTCGTCGTGGTGCAGGTCGTGGATGACCGTGTTGAGCGTGTTCCAGGCAATCATGCGGTGGGAAATTTGAGCCGCTTTCGGCCGTCCGGTTGTCCCCCCGGTAAAAATCAGCGCCGCAATCGTCTCCTCATCTACTTCAGGCGCAGCCAATCGATTATTGATGACCGATACTCGTTCACCAAACCCCAACTCATCGACAGAAACCCACTCACTAATCGACGCCAGCCCTACTTGCTGCAACTCGGCAACAATAGGCTCAAATTCGGCCGCATAAAAGAGCATCTTCGGCTCGGTATCTTTCAGAATAGCGGCCAGTTCGCGCCAGTGCAGCCGCCAGTTGAGGGCGGTGTGAATGGCCCCAATCTTGCCACAGGCAAAAAAGAGGTCCAGATGCTCCACCCCATCCCGCGCCAGAATCGCCACCCGGTCGCCCATCCCCACACCTTTTTCGTGTAGCCAGGATGCCAGCAAATTGGCCCGCGCATTCATTTGGGCATAAGTCAGCCGCAGCGCGGGCGACTTGCCCGCGTCAACAACCGCCAGCCGGTCAGGCGTATACAGTTCGCGTCGTGCTAAATAATCGCCGATAAACATAGCGTGATGCGTGAAACG
>JAWOIM010000113.1:0-5651 GCA_046484685.1 Chloroflexota bacterium
CCAACGAATGGGCCGGCCTCTTGACCGCTGTGGCCTACACCGTCGCTCCCTTCCATATGGTCAACGTCTACGTACGCGGCGACTCCCTGGCCGAATTTTGGGCTATGGCCCTCTATCCCTGGCTAATTCTGCTTGTGCTAAAAATCGGCACCACTCCCTCAGCCGGAATCACTTACCCGCTGCTGGCCCTACTTTACGCCGGCCTCATCCTCAGCCACAATATCTCTGCTCTCATTTTCTCCCCTTTCCTCTTATTAGCCATTCTCTTGTTTATAATGAGGAAGGACAAAGGACAAAGAGCTGGCACTGAGCTTGTCGAAGTGACAAAAAGGAGTACCCTCCGTTCCCTTGTCACTAACCTGCTGCCCGTGGCCGCAAGCCTGCTGCTGGCTCTCGGCCTGGCAGCCTGGTTTTTTTTGCCGGCGCTGGTCGAGCAGTCATTGGCCCAACTGGGACCGGTCACGGAGGGGTATTTTCATTACAGTAACCATTTCTTGAGCAGCGATCTAGTACAGACATCCATTTTCTTCGATTATGGTGTTGATGGCGGCAACGCTTTTCGTATGGGGTTGGTGCAGGCAGTAACGGCTTTAGGGGGCTTGGCTGCGTTGGGGTGGGTTGTCTTAAAGGCAAACCTGACAGGTTTTAAAAACCTGTCAGGTTTAGGAAAGCGCATCCTCTTTGTGGCAATCGGGCTGATAGTGGCCACACTCATGCTCACCCCCCTTTCCCGCTTTTTGTGGGATCACCTGCTTTTGCTGCCTTTCACCCAGTTCCCCTGGCGTTTTTTATCGGTGCAGGCCCTCTTTACCGCACTGCTCACAGGTGCCGTGGCTCTGCTCCCCTGGCGCCAGTGGTTGGTTCCGGCACTCTGCCTGCTCCTGGTAGTCGGCGGCCTGGGACGTTTACAAACCGACCATCTTTATCTGACCGAGGCCGACATTACGGCCGAATCCCTGGCCCACTATGAATGGTTCAGCGGCAATATTGGTACCACCGTCAGCGCTGAATATCTGCCCCACACCGTTCAGCCGCGCCCCGTCACCAGCAGTTGGCTGGAAACAGGCCGGCGTCATTCCCCCCAGATTATGGCCGGAACGGTATCTGAAGCGGCCGTTGTTGAGTGGCAAACGGCGCGGCAGCAGTGGCGCGTCACGGTCGACAGTCCGGCGGCCACCCTGGTGCTGCCCACGCTCCACTGGCCCGGCTGGCAGGCAGCGGCCAATGGAGAAGGGGTGGAGATACGGCCGTCTCCCGGAACCGGTCTGATTATGCTCGATTTGCCCCAGGGCAGCCACGAGCTGAGGCTGGCATTGACCCGCACCCCGGTGCGGCAGGGGGCCGAATGGATTTCACTGCTGTCGCTGCTGCTCTGGCTGGTTTGGCTGCGCCCCTGGGGCGGGCTGCGCCGTTGGCGACGGCCGTTTCTGGGGGCCTTGGTTGTCCTCTTTTTGCTGAGCGCCGGGCTGCACAGTTGGCCCCAGCGGCCCCTTTCTGCCGGCACCCAAAGCTGGGATTTTGCCCAACTGGGTTACCTCCACCACACGCCCGGCGGCATTCCGTTTAGCAACGGGGCCATTTTGCACCGCTACACCTACAGCCATGACCAGCTAACCAGCGGTGAGCGGTTCAGCGGCGGTGAGCGGCTCACCATCAGCCTGGAATTGACGGCCGCACCGGGTACGCCCGTGACGATGGGGCTGGCCACGCCGGCCCATCCTCGACCACAGCCGGGCGGCGTCACGGCCCCCTTAGCCCTGACCCAAACGGGCCTAGACCAGGCTGAATTCCATTTTGACCTGCCCCCCACCCTGCCCGCCGGCCTCTACATGCCCTATTTGCAGGTAGGAGAGGGGGTGGCCCTGACGCCCGGCTCGAATCAGGAGCGGGGCGGGCTGTATTTACGGCCGCTGCGCATCACCGCTCTCCCCGCTGATCCCGCCCCTCCCCGCCTGGACCTGGTGGCCGAGGAGGCACACCTGTCGTCTACACCTTCGCCGTCTGCCGTCCATCGTTCGTCATCTCTGGAACTCCATCTGCGCTACACTACGACCGTACCCCTTGGCCCCAACTACAACCTGTCGCTGCGCCTGAGCGATGAAGAGGGGCATCTGTGGCAGCAGTATGATCTGCAGCCCGGCCACGGCTTTCGCCCCAGCAGCCTGTGGCCGCCCCGGCAGTGGGTCAATGACCGGGTGGCCTTCCCCCTGCCCGACCTGGCGGCTGAGGACGGACCCTTTTTCCTGATGGTACGCCTGTATGAGGTGGCCGGGGGGGAGGTAATTGCTACGCGCCGCCTGGGGCAGTTGGTAGACGAGGGAAGGGGCCTGGAGTTTGTAGCCAGGCAACCCCAGTTTGCCGATTTACCCCCGGAGCTGGTGGCGCAAACGGCCGTTTTTGCCGACGAGACCGGCGCCTTAATTGCCTTGCGCGGTTTTGAATGGGTCGAGCAAGAGGAGGAACTGTCTATCACCCTTTATTGGGAAGCGCTGGCCGAGGGGCGGCTGGATTACACCCGCTTTGTCCATGTGCTGCCGCTAGAGGGGGGAGCGCCGCTGGTACAAGATGACGCTATGCCCCAGCAGGGCACCTATCCTACCGGCCAATGGCAAAGGGGGGAACGGCTGGCTGACCCGGTGCAGCTATCGCTGGCCGGTTTGCCACCGGGCCGTTACCGGCTTATGGTTGGCTTTTACCGGCATGAAGCAGACGGCCGTTTTCCCCGTTTAGCTGCCTATGATGCGGCTGGCGACCCGTTCCCCGATGCAGCCGTGCCTCTGCCGGATTGGACAAGGTAACGAGGCAGCAAAGTGGCCGGCTGGTAGGCCACTCCGCCACTTCGCCACTTCGCTACTCTGTTATAAAAGAAACGGCCGTTTCTACACTCTTTTGTGGGCTGACTTTATACTGTACATCGGTCAATTTACCTTCTTCATCGACCACAAAATGGCTGCGGGTGACGCCCATAAAGGTATTACCATACATCTTCTTTTCGCCCCAAACGTCATAGGCTTCCGATACCTGGTGGTCGGTGTCGGCCAGCAGCAGGTAAGGGAAGCCCTGCTCTGCTTTCCACCGGGCCAGCTCTTCCGGTGTGTCGGGGCTGATACCCAATACAACGGCGTTGGCCTCCTGGAAGGTAGGAAAATTATCGCGGAAGCCACAGGCCTGAATGGTACAGCCGGGTGTGTCTGCCTTGGGGTAAAAGAAAACAACTACCCGCTGCCCCTGAAAATCAGACAGTTTGACAGGTTTGCCCTCATCGGATAATAATTCAAAGTCTGGCGCGGTGTCGCCTATATTTAACATAAAAATCTCCTTCGCAGAATGGGACGCAGATTAACGCGGATAAACGCAGGTTTGTGGTGAGTAAAGTTAACCCCCTGTTTTTATTTATCATGGTGCGCTGTACCCGTGCTGACCGTCTTGTTGATAAATGATCACTGTATTAATTTTTAACCATCACCTGCCAATTGTCAATGAATGGACAGATCTCAGGCCCAAAGTGGTGCCAGGCCCTGTTTTATTTTCTGCTTTTCTCTGCGCCTCTGCGTCAAATTATTTACATAGGAAAATCAAATGTCTATAACAGAACAAGATCACCAATATTTACAGTTGCTTTCCATCTTTCATTATGTCGTGGGCGGAATTACCGCTCTGTTTGGCTGTTTCCCCATTTTTCACCTGGCCATTGGACTATCCATGCTGTTTGGCGGCTTTATGACGGCCGATATAGAGGGAGTCCTCTTCAGCACGCTCTTTGGCCTGATGTTTACCCTGATTCCCCTGCTGATTATTTTGTCTTTTTGGGGATTGGCGGCGGCCACGGCCGTTTCTGGCTACTTCATCCAAACCCGGCAGCGGCGCATCTTTTCCATTGTCATGGCCGCTATCAACTGCGCTATGTTCCCTTTTGGCACGGTGCTGGGTGTTTTTACCATTATTGTGCTGGTACGGCCGTCGGTGATAAGTTTATACGAACAATCGGCCGTGATTGCAGAAGAGGTAGAGTAATCTGTACGGGTCATGAATAGGTTAAACCACAGAGTACACAGAGATCACGGAGAGTTAAACAGAAAAACTCTGTGTTCTTTGTGACCTCTGTGGTGAAATTTTGTCCAAACAACTTGTGATCAACCCATTTTGGTGAAGAAATTAAGAGGTAATCAGGAAATATTCCCTCCCGCCTATGATTAACGACACGATTCTTCCCTTGCTAACGGCCGATTTCTGGTGGAGCCAACTCGTCCGCATTGGTCTCTTTTTTATAGCCGCTTACCTGGTCCATACCTTGCGCTGGCGCATTGCCGGCCGGCTGGTGCGGCTCAACAGCCTGACTAAACGGGGCCGCCAACTGCGTGAGGAGCGACGGCGAACTATTCGCAGCCTGTTTGCCAGCATCATCACTTTTGTCGTTTTTACGGTGGCGGTGTTGTTCAGCCTCAGCCTGTTTATCGACGGGGCCACACTGGTCTGGATGGTGGGTCTGTTTAGTGCCGCCTTTGGCTTGGGGGCACGGCCGTTAATTAGTGACTTTCTCACCGGCGTCAGCTTCCTGCTCGAAGACCAGTTTGACGTGGGCGACAAGGTGGAAATTTTAGAAGTAGTCGGCGTCGTGGAGCAGGTCAACCTGCGCACCATGTGGCTGCGTGCTCCCACCGGCGAGCTGTACATTGTGCCCAACGGCGAAGTGCGCGTGGTGCGTAACTTTAGCCGGGGTCACTTTTCCAATGCCAGCGTCACTCTAAAGCTGGCCACCGGTGACCTGAACCGGGCCATCGCTATCCTGGAAGAATTGGGCCACGAGGCCATTCACCTGCTGCCCACCCTGCTGGAACCGTGGCACGTTATCAGCGAAACCGGTACCATGGGCCAGCAAACAGAGTTGACGCTGCTGGCCAAAGCTAAATATGGGCAGGCCGGCGATATGCGCCCCCGGCTGCTGGCCCTGGTGCAGCAGCGGTTGGCCGAGGCGGGGATTGAACTGGCAGCGTAGAAACGGAAAACGGAAAACAGAAAACGAAAAACGGGTAACAGGAAGCGGGAAAAGGTGAGTGGGAAAGGGGTTTTATGGGTAATTGGTTGAGGGAGCGGCAGGATTGGTTCATAATGCTGCTGCTCTTTTTATTTTTGACTTCTGTTTATTATGCCACGACGTCGGGGCTGACCAGCAGCAATGATGGCAGCCATTACGCCCTGACCCGGGCGCTGGCTGAAAACAAGCAGTTTGCCATTGCTCCCTTTGATCCCTATGCTGAGGGCAATGATATTGCCGTGCGTGACGGGGTGTTTTACAGTGACCGGCCGCCGGGCACGGCGCTGGTAGCCACCCTCTTTTACGGGCTAGGCGGGCTGCTGCCGCAGCCGTTGGCCCCGTTGCCCTCCCGCCACGATGCTGACAATCCGCGCCTGCCCTATGTGCTGCTGCTGCCGGTGTTGGCCGGGGCGGCCACGGCCGTTCTCCTTTACTGGTTCATGCGCCAACTGTCTGTCTCGGCCGCGGCTGCGCTGCTGGCTGCCCTCATGTTTGGCCTGGGCACGCTTCATTGGAAATATAGTACGGTTTTGTTTTCTCACGCGCTGTCGGGACTGCTGGTAGTGGCCACTGTGGTGGCCATTTCAGTATTCAGTAGTCAGTATTCAGTAGTCAG
>JAWOIM010000132.1:0-3839 GCA_046484685.1 Chloroflexota bacterium
GGCATGGGGAAAGTATTGAGGTATTGAAAAAATTTGTCCATGGGGAACTCCTTTTTAGAAAGAATAGTTACCTCTGTTATAATCTAACCTGGCAGTATATTCAAACCGTTATAGGGCAAATAAAAGAGTGATGAACTAATGGCCTGGCTCAAACAATTGGCCAGGCAACAAGATCCAGAGGAGCGGGCTTGATTGGATTATTGTTCGCCCTCCCTAAGTTAAAAGATATGCCGGGAGTGAGCAATATCATGTGGTAACTGTATGTTACTTTATGGTATGATCCAGGCACTATGAAACCAACTCGATTTGCTAACTATTGCTGGTTTGTCCTAGCTTATACGCTGGGCGTTATTTTGTGGGGGGCTTTTGTGCGGGCCACCGGGGCCGGCGCGGGCTGCGGCAGCCATTGGCCTACCTGTCACGGACAAATCATTCCCCGTCCTGAAGAAATTGAAACCGTAATCGAATTTACCCATCGCCTCACCAGCGCCTTTTTGGGTGTATTGATTATTATCATGGTCGTCTGGGCCTTTCGCCGGTACGGGCCGGGCCATATTGTGCGTAAGGGAGCGGTTCTGTCGCTGATTTTTGTCATTATTGAAGGAGCACTTGGGGCCGGCCTGGTTTTGCTGGAATTGGTGGGCCTAAACCAATCAGTGGAGCGGGCGGTGGCCATGGCTCTGCACCTGGTCAATACGTTAATTCTGGTCGGCTTTTTGACGCTGACCGCCTGGTGGGCCAGCGGCGGCCGTCTGCCGCAATGGCCGGGCCAGGCGCGGATCAACTGGCTGCTGGGCATTGGTGTTGTGGGGTTGCTAGTGGTGGGGGCCAGCGGCGCAGTCACGGCGTTGGGCGATACCCTGTTCGTGCATGAAGGGGTGCAAATAGACGCATCGCCCACGACACAATTTTTAGTCCAACTGCGTATTTGGCATCCGGCGTTGGCGGTCGTGACAGGTTTGTTTATAGTGTTGGCCAGTACGGCCGTTTACCGCCTGCGTCCTTCTAGCCATACTCAACAATTCTCCCGTCTGGTCAAAGCCACCTTTGTCGTTCAATTATTTGCCGGGGTGCTTAACGTTTACCTGATGGTCCCCGTCTGGATGCAGTTGGTCCACCTGCTGCTGGCCGACCTTATCTGGATTGCCTGGATTTTGCTGGGGGCGACGGCGCTGGCCGAACCGGCCCGGCAGCCGGCAGTAGTAACCGGCGACGGGTATTCAGTAAGCAGACCGTAGCGAGTTTGACGCCCCATTAACAGCCAGCTAAAATACTTCAATCTTGCCTACATCAAAGCCACTTTTAACTTCCATCAAGCGGTGAAATACGCTGTCATAACACTCTTTCATGCTTTTATAGCGCAAACTTTGCTGTTTACGCTACCTGGGAACCCATAATTTTTGCACAGCAATGCCCTCAATAAGGAGATAATAATGCAATATGTAACCAACTTCTCTCGCCTTGCTCGTGGCTTGATTTTTCTTTCCCTCGTGATATTCTCACTGGGGATCGTCTGGCAAGTTTCGGCAAGAGGAGACTCTCCTGAAATTGGGGCCACCATTACAGGGACAGGGTTATGGGTTCCTAGTGGTGATATGAATAGTGGCAGAAGTGAACATACATCCACCCTGTTGGCTGATGGCAATGTGTTAGTAACCGGTGGTTATAGTAACAATGCACCAACTTCTTCTGCCGAACTGTATGATTCAGCCCTGGGGCAATGGACGGCAACAGACAGTATGGACAATGCCCGCTATCAGCATACAGCTCTTATGCTTCCAGACGGCAAAATCCTGGTAGCAGGTGGACAGAATAATGCTGACCCCTTAGCCAGCGCTGAACTTTATGATCCAAGTACCCACGAATGGAGTACAACTGGCAGCTTGAATATCGCTCGTTTTAGGCACACGATGACATTGCTGCCGAATGGTCAGGTATTAGTAGCAGGGGGTTCTAATAATAATGATACCGCCGCGCTGACCAGTGCCGAACTCTATGATCCGGATACGGGTCAATGGAGCATCACCGGTGAATTAGCTGAGGGACGAGTGGTTCATGAGGCCGTTTTGTTAACAAATGGTCAAGTACTGGTCATGGGTGGATTTTCCGGAGGGATGTTTGGTCAGCATCTATCTAGTGCAGAATTGTACGATCCGGACACAGCTATGTGGAGTGCTACTGAAGATATGATCACAGGCCGCAACGGGCATACAGCAACCTTGTTAACCAGCGGTGAGGTTTTGCTTACAGGCGGGTGGAATGGCGCTGCCGTTGCCAGCAGCGAGTTATACGATCCGGGAACAGGTGAATGGAGTGCCACCGGTAACTTAAATGCCGGTCGCAACGCCCACACCGCAACGCTGTTAGCGGATGGTACTGTTCTGGTCACAGGCGGAAGAGACAGTGACTGGATGAGTATTTCCGCGGTTGAGGTATATGATCCGGTAAGCGGCGAGTGGAGCTCAATTGACCCTTTGAATACGCCACGTCAAGACCATACCGCCACGTTACTTCAAAATGAGGAGGTGCTGGTAGTCGGTGGCAAGGAATACATAAGCAGCCCCATTCACTTTGCCAGCACCGAAGTCACCACCTGGTATAGTCAACCGGATATGCAAGCTGACCTGGTCGTTTTTCCAGAATCTGTGGGTCTAGGCGAGATAATTACCTATACGATAACTATCACCAATAGTGGGAACGTTGTCTTAAATGAGTTAAATAGTATGGCTACCGTATCTGGTGACTTCGATCTGCCGGAAAGTCTGGCACCGGATATGGTTGTCAGCGCCAGTTATAGTTATATGGTAACCACAGCCGACTTACCCGGCCCCTTGACCAATGAAGTAATGGTTACGGCCGTTCCTCCCGGAGGCGATCCCTTGACCATAACAATCACAGCCACAACTTTCATTGAAGTACATACCTTATTTTTACCGGTAATTCTCAATAATTGATGGGTGAATCGACCTGGCATTTGGGGACAATGGGCTTTAGCTATAAGGAGTGGCAGGGTGTATTTTATCCTGCCGGCCTGGCGGCACGCCACTATCTGGCTTATTACAGCGAACGCTTTGACGCCGTAGAGATTGACTCCACGTTTTATGGCACGCCGGCCCCGGAAACGGTTGAGCGCTGGACGGCCGTTACACCCGACCACTTCACCTTTTGCCCTAAAACACCGCGTGTCATTACCCATGAGCAGCGGCTGCTGCCCGGCGCCTACGACGAGATGGATCGTTTCTTGGATACGATGCGCCGCCTGGACCAGAAGCTGGGCGCGGTCCTGATCCAACTGCCGCCCGACTTTACCACACAGCAGCAGCCGGTGTTGGCCCGCTTTCTGGAACGGCTGCCAACCGACCTCCGATTTGCCGTCGAGTTCCGCCATCGCTCTTGGGAAGAAACGGCCGAATCGACCACTGACCTATTGCAAAAGCATGGCCTCTGCTGGGCAACGACCGACTACATTCATCTTTCCCACACCATCCGGCCCACCACCGATTTCCTCTACCTGCGCTTCATCGGCCTGCACGGGCAGTTTCGCAGTAAAGATAGGGAACAGGTAGATAAAACGGCCGTGTTGCAAAATTGGTGGCAGCAGCTACAGTCTCACCTGCCCCAAATGGCCCACGTCTATGGTTTCTTCAACAACGATTACGCCGGCTATTCGCCGGCTACCTGCAACCGCTTCAAACAGATTGTGGGCTTGGAGGTGGAGGAGATACGGCCATTGCAGCAGGGCCGGCTGTTTTAAGCGAGGAATAGCTATGCCTGATGAATAATGGCGCAGCTATAGTCACCATTGAGCCAGGCGAGGTGAAATTCATCATGGGCAATAG
>JAWOIM010000161.1:0-2622 GCA_046484685.1 Chloroflexota bacterium
ACCGGCCGGAAATCAAGAAGCTGGCCGAAGCGATGGCTACCGTCCTGCGAGGCTGCACCCCCTTTACCTATGCCGGGATGGGGCGACGCCAACTGCTGCGGGCCAAAGTTGATTTTGACGCGCTGCAAAAGGGGCGGGCGCTGGTAGGTGAATTGCGCGGCCTGCCTGAACCGGCAGCGGAGAATGATACGCTGACCATCCGCGGTGAAGCGGCCGCTGACCTGCTCAACCACGCCCTGACCAGTGACGTAGCCGCTCTAGCCGAGGGCCAGAGCCAACCCACCTTCCTCTTTGGCCCTGGGCTGGAAGTATATGGGACGCTGCGACGGGAAACGGCCGCTTCCTACCACCTCCGCTTGCCTGATGCGGCCACGGCCCAACAGGCCGCCGCCTGGCTGGGCGCTCTTTCCGATGGCTATGTCCACTTTGGCGACCTGCACGCCAAGCTGTCCGGCCCCGTCGCGGTGCAAACAACCGGTGAAGCCGACCTGCCCGCCCCGGTTGAAGACGCGGCCGCTTTTGCCGACCACAAGCCATTTTTCATCGGCCACGAGCAGCGACCGCAGGCTGAGGCGCTGCCTGCTTTCACCTGGACCGAACCGGAAGAGCCGCCGCTGCTCAAAACCGTCCTGCACCAGACCCACATCGACAGTGGCGGCCGTATGGTCCCCTTTGCTGGCTACGACATGCCCGTCTGGTACAGTTCGGTCAGTGAGGAACATACGGCGGTGCGCCAGACGGCGGGCCTCTTTGACGTGACCCATATGGGCGTCTTTGATGCCAGCGGCCCACATGTAGTCAATTTTCTCAACATGGTCTTGACCAACGATGTCAGTTCATTGGCGGTGGGCCAATCCCACTATACCTATCTGCTCTTCCCCGACGGCAGCGTAGTGGATGACCTGCTGCTCTACCGGCTGGCCCCGGAACGGTTTATGCTGGTGGTTAACGCCTCAAACAATGACAAGGATTGGGCCTGGCTGAACGCGGTCAATGACGGGGAAGTGAGGGTGGATGAAAAACGGCCGTTTGCCCGCAATCCCCACCCCATCACCTTACGCGACCTGCGCGACGCACAGCACGGGGCCGACTGCCGCCTGGACATCGCCCTGCAAGGTCCCCTCTCCACCAAAATTCTGCTAGGCTTGTGTGACGACGAACTGTTGGCTACTCAAATTCGCAGTCTGCCCTGGGCCGGACTGGTACAGGGCAGCGTGGGTGGCTTTGACCTCATCATCTCCCGCACCGGCTATACCGGGGAACGAACCGCCTATGAACTGTTTGTGCACCCTGACCAGGCGGTGGCCCTGTGGCAAGCGCTGCTCCAGGTGGGCGAGCCAATGGGCCTTAAGCCGTGTGGTCTGGCTGCCCGCGACAGCACCCGTACCGAGGCCGGGCTGCCCCTCTATGGCCACGAACTGGCCGGGCCGCTCAACCTGATGCCGGGGGATGCCGGCTTTGGCAGCTACGTCAAGCTGTGGAAGCCGTTCTTTGTGGGAAGGGAGGCGTTTATAACGGCCGAAACCAAACGCGATCAAGAGCTGGTCCGCTTCCGTATGGACGAGAAAGGGGTGCGCCGCGCCGAGCAGGGAGACCCCATTCTAGACAAGCGGGGCAAGGTGGTGGGCACGGTCACAAGCTGTGCTATTGACAGCGAAGGCTATCTGCTAGGCCAGGCGATTGTGGCCCCAAACATGACCGAGCCGGGCACAACCCTCTACCTCTACCAGCTTGGCGGGGGCACACGCGAACTGCGCCTGCCTGCGGCCATTAAGCCTGGTGTTCGGCTGCCGCTGCCCGACAGTGCTACCGTCCAGAGCCGTTTCCCCAGCCGCAAGCGCAAATGACGGAAGACTAGAGACCGAGGACGGACAAGGCATATCCGTCCTCGGTCATCCGTCTTCCGTCATGCTTTTTAACGCAGTTTGAACTTGCGCAAACCTTGACATGCTGCCCGGCAAAGGGTAGGATTGCGGAATAGTTTCACCCCAAAGAGTATAAAGAGCGGGCAGCCCGTTGCCTTAAAAACAAGCCAAAGAAAAGAAACGTGAAGCGTGAAACGTGAGTGAGAGATCCTCACGCTTCACCCATCACGTTTCACGATCATCTTTCATTATGGGATTTTTGAAGGAGCGTTCAATGCGTCGTGAAGTATTGCTGTGGTCTGACATTGATAAATTGATTGATTATCTCGTACCGCAAATTCAGGGTCGGTTTGATTCGATGCTGGTTATTACTCGTGGTGGCCTGGTTCCCGCCGGGATGCTGGCCGAAGCGTTGGATATTACGTATATCCTGACGGCGTCGGTACGCTTTCCTTCCGACTTTCCCGGCTCACACTCACCCGACCAGGGGAAATACGCCATTCCGGAGTTTATTCAGTTTCCTGACGACGATCTGCTGGAAGACCGGCGCGTTTTGGTCGTCGATGACCTGTGGGCTAAAGGGCGCAACATTGTGACGGTGGCCAACCGGGTAGATTCAGCCGGGGGCCGGCCGGAAACGTGTGTGCTGCATTACAAACCAACCACCTCGCTTTATCCCGGCCATACGCCTACCTATTATGCGGCCGTTACCGACGCTTACGTCATCTTCCCCTGGGAATTGGACCGGGGGCCGGAA
>JAWOIM010000189.1:0-2909 GCA_046484685.1 Chloroflexota bacterium
TGTAGCCGAAACGGCCCCGCAAACTTAGAGAGTTGAGCTACCAGCCCCCTCTCCCAGACCAATACCCCCAAACAACACTTTAGTATCTATCGCTAATACCCTATTGCCGCTATGCTACCTGTATAGTAAACAAGTGGCCTAGACTGCTATGCCACACAACAGGTACATTGTCATGTCAAACAAACAGATCCCTCACAGCGATTCTGCTCAATCTATGGTCTATCAAATCAGGCTCAAGGGTCATCTGGGTCGTCAATGGGCAGACTGGTTTGAGGGCCTGACCATTACGCTGGAAGAGAACGGCGAGACGCTATTAACCGGCCCGGTGATCGATCAGGCCGCCTTGCATGGATTGCTAAAAAAAGTGCGTGACTTAGGCTTGCCTTTGCTTTCAGTCATGCGCATCACGCCATGAAACTTATCAATATCGTTCAAATAAAGGAAATAAACAGTGAATAATTTACAAATAATGGCGCAGGAGAAAGGTGTTCTGCGATGGGGTGGTTTGGCCGGCATCTTGAGTGGCCTCATCTACATTCTCGTCTTCTTTATCGTAGGCATATTCGTGGGGATGTTACCCGTAGACCCCGTAATGGAGGTTGTGCGATTTCCTGGGATCAAAACGGCGCGCATCGTAGAGAACAGCCTCTATCTGGCCGTCCTCATCTTGGGGATCATCCACTTCCTCGCCTTGTATCGCTCTCTCCGGGAAACGAGCCTTGCGCCCGCTCTCTTCGGCAGCGCCCTGAGCATTCTGGGTCTCGTTGTGCTGGCGGCCGGAGCGCTGCCGCACGTCGCTACCGCGCCGATCTCCGATTTTTACCATGCTTCTGGCGCGACCGCCGCCGATCAAGCGACACTTGTTCTCTTGTGGCAGGCGACGATGGGCATATTTGAGGCGTTGCTCATGGTGGGCCTCATCTTCCTGCATATAGGCATCATTGCTCTTGGGCTGGCCATGTTCGGAGCGCCAGCCTTTGGCAAGGGCTTTGGGGGGTTGAGCTTACTGCTTGGAGTGGTTGGTATCTTGGGGGCATCTGCCGCAATAGTCGGTATTTCTCCAATGGCCGCGGCGCTCGGCATTCTCGCCCTCATACCCTTCCATCTCGCCTTGGGATGGAAAGTCTATACGCTGTCGAGGGCTTTGTAGGAGACAACACGCACCGCGGCGCACCAACGAAGGGATGAAAATCCGTCGTCCGTCGTCCGTCGTCTGCGGTCATTTACAGAGGAGCATAATTATGAATAATTTACAAAAGTTGGGTGGCGTGGCCGCCCTGATTACGGCTGCGACATTTATAGCAGGTTTTGGGCTGCTGTTCACTTTGCTGGTCCCGGCCGGTTATTTTGCGGCGGAGGTCGATCCGCTGCAGAATGTCGCTTTTCTCGCCGATAACCAGGCCATCATGTACATCTGGTATCTAATCATCTACGTCATATTCGGCCTCTTCCTGGTTGTCCTCTCGCTGGCGCTTCATGAGCGGCTGCAAGCCGGCTCACCGGCGCTGGCGCAGATAGCCACTGCCTTTGGCCTTATCTGGGCCGGTCTGGTTATTGCCAGCGGCATGGTGGCCAACATCGGTACAGGTGTTGTCGTTGACCTCTATGGCCACGACCCGGCTCAAGCGGCATCGGTCTGGTTGGCCGTTAACGCTGTGGTAGTGGGCTTAGGTGGGGGTAATGAGATTGTAGGCGGTGTATGGCTTCTGCTGGTAAGTGGGGCTGCCTGGCAGGCCAGAATGCTGGGCAACGCATTGAACTACCTGGGAATGATAGTCGGGACGGCCGGCATTCTTACGACTGTTCTGCCTACGCTTGAAGCGCTGGGAGCTGTTTTTGGGCTGGGTAGTATCGTCTGGTTTATATGGGTGGGAATCACCATGTTGAAAGGTCACCCAGCCAAAAGTTTGTAGCGCGATTTTCCAAATCGCGTATCGAACTGGAAGTTCGATTTACAGAGGAGAAAAAATGAAAGCAATTATATTTACCCAATATGGTTCACCGGATGTGCTGCAACTGGCAGAAGTGGAAAAACCGACACCCCAAGAGAATCAGGTGGTAGTAAAGGTGCAGGCGGCTGCGGCCAATCCGCTGGACTGGCACCGCCTGAGAGCCGACCCGTTTTTGGTTCGCCTGGGTGATGGCTTTTTCAAGCCCAAAAATCCGAAGCTGGGGGCCGACCTGGCGGGCATCGTGGAAGCAGTCGGCCGTAACGTCACCGAGTTTAAACCCGGCGACGAAGTGTTTGGTGAGATCGGGGGCGGTGCTTTTGCCGAGTATGCCTGCGTCCACGAGAAGCAACTGGTGTTGAAACCGGCCAACCTTTCCTTTGCGGAAGCGGCCTCTGTGCCGGTGGTGGGTTTTACCGCTTTGCAGGGCCTGCGCCACGCCGGGCAGATTCAGGCGGGGCAAAAAGTGCTGATCAACGGCGCGTCCGGTGGTATCGGTACGTTCGCCGTACAGTTGGCCAAAGCGTATGGGGCGGAAGTGACCGGCGTGTGCAGCAGCCGTAACCTGGAGCTGGTACGTTCGCTGGGGGCCGACCATGTGGTAGACTACACGCAAGAAGATTTTACGCGCAACGGCCGTCAATACGATCTCCTCTATGACACGGTGGGCAACCGCTCTGTTGCCGACTACAAACGTGCCCTGACGCCCCAGGGAAGCTGTGTCATCGCCGGTTTTACTACCATGCCCCGCCTGTTTGAGCATATGCTCCTGGGGCCGCTGCGGTCAAAGAAGGGGGGTAAAAAGGTCGGCATGATGGGCACGGCCAATCCCAACAAAGCGGATTTACTCGTCATTAAAGACCTGCTGGAAAGAGGCCAGGTTGTACCGGTCATTGACCGCTCTTATCCGCTGGCAGAAACGGCCGAAGCGATCCGCTACCTGGAAACAGGACGCGCTCG
>JAWOIM010000224.1:0-10978 GCA_046484685.1 Chloroflexota bacterium
CGCATGTTGGCTAACGGCCCTGCCGTACGTGAAGTACAGCCCAATCCTGATGGCGGCACACACACCTTCACCTTCGCCGCCGAATGGCACATTACGGCGCATGGCGGCGCTTCCCTGCAAGGCAATGCCACGCTCAATCAGGTTGCCCCCCTACCCATCCGAGTCGGCGTGCTGGAGCTGTCGCCCCCTGATGGCACCGGGTATACGCTGGAGTTTGACGCCCTGATGGCTAACCCGTCCCTGCCGCACCAGATTCCCCCCTTCCGCCAGATCCGTTTCGCCGGTGCCACCTTGGCTCAGCCGGCCAGCCTGGGCGGAGCGCGTGTGGCCGTGCAGGGTGTACTGCTGCCGCCCGACACCGAACCGGCCGCGGCAGAGAAGATTCACTGTGGCGAGAGCTGCCTCTCCCTGCGTGGGCCAAACGATTCCCTGAGCGTGCCCGATTACAAGTTTCGTATGCCCGACCTCATCATCCAAAATGAAGCCAGCCTGTTGGCCTATGGCGATGACAATGGCATGACGATTTACAGCAACGACCATCCGCTGGCGGCGGCTGCGCTCAATTCTATCTCCTTTAGCTTCGAGGCGTTTGAAGGGGAGATCAGCATTCGCCAGGGACATTGCCCCGGGACACGCGACCCGTTCAACCCCAAGGAACAGCCCGCGCCGGAAGGGCCGCTGACGACGATTGTGGAAGGCACCGCCTCCATGAACATTCCCGGCATCGGCGAGAGCAATACCGATATCAGCAGCGCCCCGGCGTTGACGGCCGATTTCATGCTCTGTGCGCTTTCCTTGCGCGAAGTATCATTGGTGCTGACGTTGGGTGATGCGGCCGTGCCCCTGGGCAACAGCGGTCTTTTCCTGAACAAAGTGGGCGGCTACATCAGTGTCACCCCGGAAGCAACCACCATCACCCTGGAAGTCGGTATGCAGGCCATGGCCCCCTCGGCAGACGCCTCTAACATCTTCCTCACCGGCTGGCTAATGATCGATACGCGCGGCCTGATTGATGTGCACGCCAATGCCCGCGCCCGTGTGGTGGGGTCGCTGGGGTATGGGGCTACCGGCCATATCTGGGTAGGCTGGGGACCGCTGGATATCGGCTTTGAGGTGCGCGGCTGCCTGCCACATTCGGGCGATTCGCTTATTCCCAAGCCCAACTTCCAGGCACCGGGCAGTGATACGGAAGAATCCGATCTGTGCAGTGGCAATGAACTGCTCTATGGCATGATTCGGGCCCATTTGTGGCAAGGAGCGGGCTGGCAGGATCGTTACCCCCACCTGCTGGACAGTGCGCCGGATGCAACCCACTTTGCCGGCCGCTTTGAGGCTGATGTAACCATCGCCGAAGGCATGGTGGCGGATTGGGGTCTGATCAAACTGCCGCCGGTGGACATCAAAGCGCGTGAGGTGGACCTGGCTGTGGGAGAATTTTGCACCAATGGCAGTTGCACCGAATATGAATGGGGCGTTATGGGCGCCTACGGCATGTTGGGTTTTCAGGTAGGGTTGTACTATGATTTCGGTACCGACCTGCACTTTATCCTGGGCAGCAGCGACTACTGCCTTATTGACGAAATTGACGCCGCTGGTAACTGCACGGTGAATCTGCAGCGTCTAGGCAGAGCCGCCAACGGGACCGGTGAGGCGTTCCAGGTGCCGCTGGCCGCAGATGCAGGCAGCGCCCTTTTTGGCATGGCCTGGCAAGGTGGCACGCCCACCTTCACGCTGCTTGAACCGGCTCCCGGTAACCGCGTGATTGACGCCGCCTCTGTTTTTCCCGACGTGACCGTAACCATTACGCCCACGGGCAGCAGTGAGCAGGTGATCCTGGCCATTGAGGATCCGCTGCCGGGCGATTGGATTGTACAGGTGGATAATCTGGCGGATGTCGTGGATTATGACATTGTCTTTTTTGCCAATGAAGCGCCCGCAGTCAGTTTTACAGTAGACGGCCCGGCGCCGATTACAGAAGCGGAAGCCACGATTAACTGGCAAACGGCCGTTTCCGACCCCGACCGCTACACCTTAAGCTTTTATTGGGAGACGCGGCGAGACGGCCGTTTATACAGCGGGCCTATCGTCGAGCGGCTGCCATTGAGCGCGGCCGGCTCCTACGTGTGGAACCTGGATGCCCTGCCTGGCGTGGGTGCCAGCAGCCCCATCCTGGTCTATGCCCAGATCGAAAATGGGGCGGCCCAAGTCATCACCGCCTGCGGTGACGACCCCTACAGCGCCAATCCGGAAGCACCCTGTTCGACGATGACCCATGCAGATCTGGGGCTGGCCGGCGCGCGCATCCCGCTGGGCAGCATCGTCTATGAAGATGTGGTGGCCCCGGCCGCGCCGGTGCTGGCCAACGTGCGTGCCCAGGCAGAAACAAGCGTGATGGTCCGCTGGGAACCGAACAGCGAGCGCGACCTGGCCGGTTACCTGGTGACCTGCCAGCAGCCTGGTCTGACGCGTCAGGCGCGCCTGACGCCCCATTATCCCGGCAGTTCTAGCCTACATGAAGCCGTACAGGTGAATGGGCTGGATGCTGGTGTGATGGCCACCTGTTTTGTGCAAGCGTATGACGCCACCGGCAACCTGAGCGCGGCTTCGGCCACGGATATGGCCGAACCGACCGGGAATGTGCCGCTGCCGCCGGCCGCGCCGGTATCTGTTGGCGGGCTGTCCCAGGGTGTAAACAATCTCACCCTCTCTTGGGGCACAGACGACAACCCCGTCGGGTTCCTGGTCTTCTACGAGCTGGTGGGTACTGCACCTGGGGGGCGAGTGGCGGGCACGCTGCCGCTGGCCGGTCCCGGCGGCGGCTTCCGGGCCGGCGAAGGTGCCTCACCGCTGGACGTCGGGGCGGTACAAAGCTTTACCCTGACTGGTTTGCCCACCGGTGCGACCTATAAACTCTGGGTAAAAGCGTATGATGCCGAGGGGCGTACCAGCCCCGCCAGTGAGGTAGTGACGCTGCAGGTGGGTGGTGAAACCATCATTTACCTGCCTGTGGTGCTGCGGCCCTAGTCAAAAATGAAATAGACTGCACAGGTTTCCGGACCTGTGCAGTCTATTTCCTCACCTTAGAAAAGAGAACGCCCTTCAGATCGCCGGCTTGTTTGCCTGACAACCTCACCATTCGTTGTAAAATAGGCACAAATCCAAATTTATCTCATAAGGAATTAACGATGAATAGGCAATTAAAGGCTGTACTGGCTCTGGTGGGGTTAATCGTTTTACTGACAGGTCAACGGCAGATAACGGTGGCCGATGGTGTGGTGGGGGATGGCAATCCTGCCAGTTGCACGGAAGCGGCCTTAACGGCCGCATTGGTTGGCGGTGGTGTGGTCACGTTTAATTGTGGCGGCTTGCCCCATACCATTCCCATCACCAGCGAAAAAATGATTACGGCCGATACCACGCTGTTGGGGGATGGCCTTATCACGCTTGATGGGGGAGGAACCAGCCGCATTTTGCGGGTACAGACCGGTGCCAGCCTGACCGTTCAGGCGCTGAGGCTGCAAAACGGCTTCACGTCAGGGGAAGGGGGCGCCATCTACGCCGAAGAACAAACCCATTTGACGGTGGAACTGAGTGAATTTAGCGGCAATGTTTCCACCCAAACGGCTGAAAATTATGCCGGCGGTGGGGCTATTTCCATAGAACGGCGCAGCACGGCTCTTATTTCCGGCTCCTTTTTCAGCCTCAACCAGGCTGGTAACGGGGGCGCCATAGCCATGGGCGGCTGGAATGCGTCCGATGAGGGCGGTGTAATAACCATTGCGGATACCGCATTTACCGCCAACACGGCTACCAATGATGGCAGTATCCCCGGCGGCGGTGATGGGGGTGGGGCCATTTACCTCAAGGGTGGGGTCGCGGCGTCCATTAGCCAGAGCCAGTTTAGCGACAATGTGGCGGCCAACGGCGGGGCCATTCACCTGCTCAACGCCGAGGCGGCCATCAGCCACAGCCATTTTGAGGGCAATATTGCCTACCACAACTTTACTATTGGGGGTGGCGGCGCTATTTATATGGACGGCGGTCGAGAGTATGCACACGGTTTAACGATACAGCACAGCGTTTTTAGGCAAAACAGCAGCAATCTGCTGGGGGGAGCCATCTTTAGTTTCCCTGTGCAGAGTGAAACCACGCATATCGAGTACAGCGCGTTTGATCTCAACCAGGCGCATGGTCAGGGGCAGGGGGGGGCTATCTACCACCAAAGCGCCGGCGGCCAGGGTTCGCTGATTATAGACAGCAGCGTTTTTGCTTATAACGATGCCCATGCCACCAATCCCCAAAACGCCAGTCAGGGTGGAGCACTGTGGCTGATCAACGGCCCAACGACGATTCGTAACAGCAGCTTCTATGCCAACAATGCCGCTAACCTGGCCCTGCCCACCGATGACTGGAAGCGCGGCTTTGGGGGGGCGGTGGTAGCCCATACGCCGGTGACGGTGATCAACAGTACCTTTGCTTACAATACGGCCGGGGCTTTGGGCGGTGCCTTTGCGCCCGCCAACCCCAATCTGGTTACGGTACGCAACACGATTATTGCGCACAACAGCGGCGGCAACGTATGGGGCATACAGCCCAACTGTACCCAAAGTTTGCTGGACGGTGGACACAACTTGCAATTTCCTGCCGGCGAGTGTTTGGCAGGGCAAAATGCCGACCCGCTCTTGGGCACGTTTGGTAACTATGGCGGCCCTACCCATACACTTCCCCTGCTGCCGGGCAGTCCGGCCCTGGATGCGGGGCACGACTGTCCCGCCACCGACCAGCGTGGTTTTGCCCGGTTGGGGGTGTGTGACATCGGCGCCTATGAGGCGGGGGCGGGACTGGTCATTACCGCCCTGTCGCCCAGTTGGCGCGGGCTAAACGAAAGCGGCGATTTGTTGCTGCGCGTGCAAGGAGTAGGGTTCACGTCCGTCACAGAGGTGCGCTGGCAGGGTATGCCACAGCCGACCAACTATGAAGATGGGTTTAGGTTAACGGCCGTTATTCCTGCTGCCGATCTGAACGAAGTGGGAACCTTTGCCGTCACTGTTTATGATGCCGACAGTGGCCTGGAAAGCGAAGCGGCCATCTTCACCATCGTCCCTACCTTGCACCGTACCTATTTGCCTCTGCTTATACGTGAATAGTCGAGGGGCTAAGCACCTTTTGTCTGTAGGATGGTTCCTGGCAACAGAAGGGATTGGAGATAATTGATATGAAACAACGAATGGGGTATTTGCTGGGAGCGTGGCTTTTGCCTCTCCTAATTTTTATGTGGGGTTATACCGGAATGGGTGCAGATGAGTTTAGGGCCGAGCAAGGTCCCACGCCCACACCGTCGCCAGCCCCAGTTTTCTCGGCCACGATGTCCATCATTTCTTCACAGAACAAAGTTACTGTTGGCGACACATTGGTCGTAACTGTCACCATCAATGTTAGTGAAGGGTGTGTTTATCCCATTTATGAGATGTCTTTGCTGCAAGTTAGCGACGATGGGGGAGAATTTGTGTATCTGTCGCCGCCTACACATACGGTCGGTCCACCGGTCACAAATCCCTTCTCGTATACATTAACGGCCGTACACACAGGTACAGTGAGCTTTAGTGGGGAAACCTATGGCGAGCGTTATTGTGGCGATTATTGGAATTGGCAATATGTGAATGGCAGTTCCGATCTTATGCAAATTGTCGCTGCCGAACCCTTGCCCCAACAAAATCAGATTTACTTACCTTGGGTGCGGTAGAGATAATGACCGATTGGGAATTGGCACCAAGTGAGAAGTAAGAAGTAAGAAGTGAAAAGTAGGAACCTGGTTGCCCGACCCCTTCTTACTTTTTATTTTCCACTCGTTTACCAATTTGTTTTTTAACCTGTAAGCCTGGGCCATAGTATGGCCCCACACCATAGAGGAGCGTCCAGCTATGGACAACGATCTGATAAACGCTGTCATCGACCCGTCACTTACTCCCTTCTTTGCCCCAACCGGCGTGGCCGTTATTGGGGCGTCGGCCAATCCGACCAAACTGGGCTTTGGCCTGGCTCGCAACTTGTTACAAAGTGGCTACCAGGGCGGCATTTATTTTGTCAATCCCGGCGGCGGCAGGCTGTTGGAGCAACCTGTTTACACCGCTATTGCCGATCTGCCCGATCCGGTGGACCTGGCCGTGCTGCTGGTGCCGGCCCCGGCCACGCCGGAGGTGCTGCGCCAGTGTGCCCAACGGGGCATTCGGGCCATTATCATTGGTTCTGGCGGGTTTCGTGAGATTGGCCCGGAAGGGACAGCGCTGGAGGCAGACTGTCTGGCTATCGCCCGGGCGCATGGACTGCGTCTCATCGGCCCCAACTGCATTGGTTTGTTAGATACCCACCTGCCGCTGGATACCACCTTTTTGCCGCCGCCAGGACCGACGCCGGGTGATGTGGCCTTTATTTCCCACTCCGGCGCGATCTGTGCGGCCGTGATTGATTGGGCACGCGGGCAGGGGTTTGGCCTGTCTCGCCTGGTCAGTCTGGGCAACCAGGTGGATGTGGGCGAGAGTGATATGCTGGCTCCCGTAGCGGCCGATCCCCATACTCGTGTCATTACCCTATACCTGGAAGGGGTACAGGATGGACGTCGTTTTGTGGAAGCGGCCGCAGCCATTAGCCGCCATAAGCCGATTGTGGCCCTAAAAGTGGGGCGCTTTGACGGCGGGCGGCAGGCGGTGGCCTCCCATACGGGGGCCTTGGCCGGTATGGATGCGGCTTACCGGGCCGCCTTTCGCCGGGCCGGTATCATTCATGCCAATACCAGTGAGGAGTTGTTTGATTGGGCACGGGCATTGGCCTGGTGTCCCCCGGCTCGCGGGCGCGGAGTGGCGGTGTTGACCAATGCCGGGGGGCCGGGCGTAACGGCCGTTGACGCTTTGGAAGCCAACGGTCTGCACCTGGCCCCATTATCAGAAGAGACGCACGCTCAACTGCGGCAGATTTTGCCTTCGGCCGCCAGCGTCAATAACCCGGTTGATATGCTGGCGGCGGCCACCCCAGAGCAGTACGCCACCTGTTTACGGCTGCTGCTGGACGACGATGCGGTCAATGCGGTCCTGGTTGTGCTGCCGCCGCCCCCAATGCACACGGCCGGCGGCGTGGCCAGAGCCATTGTGCCCATCGTGTATACCACGGACAAACCGGTGGTGGTGGCTTTGATGGGGGAACGGTTGATTCAGGAAGCAGTGGAGCATTTTCGGGCTGCCCACGTGCCTGAATATCGTTTTCCGGAGCGGGCGGCCTCTGCCCTGGCCGTTTTGGCCCGGCGGGCTGACTATCTGGCAACACCTGTTGTTTCCCCAGCCCCATTACTGGATGTGGACCATAAACGGGTGCAGTCGCTCCTGGCCGCTATGCCTGCCGGGAACGACTTCTTGCCCCCCGATTGGGTCAACGAGCTGCTGCGTGCTTATCAGATTCGCGTTCCCGCTCTTGAGCTGGCCCGCACGGCTGAAGAGGCGGCGGCCTGGGCCGACAAGATCGGTTATCCGGTTGCGCTCAAGGTGGCCGCCCCGGCTGTTAGCCACAAGTCGGACGTGGGGGGGGTGATGTTAGATTTAGGGGATAAAACGGCCGTAATGGAAGCCTTTGCCACGATAATCGACCGTGTCCATCATCACCAGCCTCAGGCTGAGATTGAAGGTGTGTATATCCAGCCCATGATTGGCAGCGGTCAAGAGGTCATTATTGGTGCGATACAGGATCCTCAATTTGGTCCCCTGGTGATGTTTGGGGCCGGTGGTGTTGAGGTGGAAGCGTTAAAAGATGTGGAATTCGCCCTGGCCCCCCTGACCCGGCCGGAAGCTGAAGCGCTGTTAGAGCGTACCTGGGCCGGTCGACGGCTGCACGGCTACCGCAATTTGCCCCCGGCCGATTATGAGCAAGTGGTAGAAAGCCTGCTGCGCCTGGGCCAACTGGCCGCCGACTGTAACCAACTGGCCGAAATTGAAATCAATCCCCTGCGCGTTTTGGCCCCCGGTCAGGGTGTTTATGCGCTTGATGCCCGCGCCCGTCGGACCGATTCTACGCCTGAGTAAGGGCGGCTAGTACTACTTGATCTGTGACTATAGAAGGGTCCACTGAAAAAAGCCCGCGCAGAGACGCGGACTTGTGCTGAGCGTAACCGAAGTAGGCGCAGAGTTACCAGAGCAAAGAATCTGCGAAATCTGCGTAATCTGTGGTTTTTTCAGGGCACTCATAGAAGCTCACGCCTCACGAAACCGTGCCACAGCTTGTCAGCCCCCGGAGTTCCCCATGAGCCAAACGCTGTTACTGTTGTTACTCTGTGTCAACTATGCCCCAAAATTTCCCGTGGGCGGTAGGCTTCTTCCAAGCGGTCGATCTCTTCGGCAGAGAGACTGATTTCGGTAGCCGCCACGGCCTGCTCCAGATGGCTGAGCTTGCTGGCCCCGATAATGGGAGCCGTAATGCCCGGCTTGTGCAGCAGCCAGGCCAGGGCAATCTGGGCCGGGCTGACGTCGCGGGCTTCGGCCAGTTCGACTACCCGCTCCAAAATGGCGAAGTCGGATTCTTCGTAATACATCTCGTGGGCAAACTGGTCGCTTTTGGCCCGTTTGGTTGGGCCTTCGCCTTTGGTCTGCCGGTTGCCGGCCAGAAAGCCCCGCGCCAGCGGACTCCAGGGAATGACGCCCACCCCCTGATCCAGGCAGAAGGGGAGCATTTCCCGCTCTTCTTCACGGTAGACCAGGTTCATGTGGTTTTGCATGGAGACGAAGCGGGTCCAGCCGTGTTGATCGGCCGTATATTGGGCTTTGGCAAACTGCCAGGTGTACATGCTGCTGGCCCCGATGTAGAGCGCCTTGCCCGCTTTAACCACGTCGTGCAGCGCTTCCATCGTTTCTGCGATGGGCACGCTGTCGTCCCAGCGGTGAATCTGGTAGAGATCGACGTAATCGGTGCCCAGGCGGCGCAGGGAGTTGTCAATGGCTTCCATGATGTGTTTGCGCGACAGGCCGCCGCCGTTGGGGCCGCGCCCGATGGGAAAGTAGACTTTGGTAGCCAGAACCACTTCCTCACGCGGAGCCACTTCCCAGAGCAGCTTGCCCGTGACTTCTTCGCTGACGCCGAGGGAGTACATATCGGCCGTATCGAAGAAGTTGATGCCCAATTCAAGGGCGCGTTGGATAAACGGCCGGCTCTCCTCTTCATCCAGGACCCAATCCCGCCAGGTGGGGGTGCCGTAGGTCATCATGCCCAGGCAGATAGGAGAGACTTTAAGGCCGGTCTTGCCAAGATTGACGTATTCCATGAGTGATGCTCCTTTTGTGTATTGGTCACAAGGTGGTCGCAAAAATTTCACCGCAGAGAGCACAAAGGCTTGTCACTTCACTGTGTTCAGCGCAGGCTCTGAGCAACGCCGAAGGAACACAGAGTTTTTCTGTTTACTCTCCGTGATCTCTGTGTACTCTGTGGTTTAACCTATTCATGACCCCTACATAATTACGAATTTATGATCTATTTTAGCACAGATTCAACAGCGGATTGGGAAATGAGCGGATTTTTTGGCTGGCTTTGGCTGGCTTTGGTTGGATTTTCCCGCTAAACTTGTATCAACATTCAGCCTTCTTCCTTCCCACTTCTTCCTTTTTACTTCTTGCTTTACACCGGAGGTGTACTATGAAACGAATCTTAATTTTAGGCGGTGGCTTTGGCGGGCTGGCCACGGCCCATGCGCTGCGGCGGCTGCGGCCGGACGATGAGGTGATTGTGGTGGACCGGGCCAGCCATTTTATGGTCGGCTTTCGCAAGACGTGGCTGCTGTTGGGGGAACAGGAGGAGAGTGAGGGTGTACGGCCGTTAACCGCCATCACCCGCTTCGGCATCCGGCATCGCGCCGGGACAGTGACAAAGATTGATCCGGCCAACCGGGCGGCTGAAGTGGATGGCGAACGCATTGAGGCCGACGCGCTGGTGGTGGCGCTGGGGGCGCAGTTGGCCCCGGAAGAGATCCCCGGCCTGGCTGAGTATGGTCACAACATCTATGATCCGCGAGCCATTCCCCAGGCCAGGGCAGCCCTGGAAAGTTTTGGCGGCGGCCATCTGGCCGTGGGCGTTTTTGGCACCGCTTATAAATGCCCGCCGGCGCCATATGAGATTGCCCTGCTGACAAAAGCGTGGCTGGCGGCGCGGAACGTCCCCACCACGGTGGAGGTCTTTACGCCGCTGCCCATGTCGCTGCCGATTTTGGGAGATGCCGGCTGTAACGTGATTGAGGGGCGGCTGGCGGAGAAGGGTATTGCCTTTGTGCCGGCGCATGTAGCAACGGCCGTTACCGAAAACGCCGTCCACTTTGGCGACAAGCAGCGGCCCTTCGACCTGCTCCTGGCCATTCCGCCTCACCGCTGCCCGCAGGTGGTTGTTGAAAGCGGCCTGACCGGTGATCGGGCCTGGGTTCCTGTCAATCCCCAAACATTAGAAACCGACTTTCCCGGCGTCTATGCTATTGGCGACGTGGCCGAAATTCTGATGGCCAACGGCAAGCCCCTGCCCAAAGCGGGCGTCTTTGCCGAAGCGCAAGGGGAAGTGGTGGCCCAACAGGTTGCTGCCGGCTTTGCCGGAAAACCCTCAGACGCGGCCTTTGCCGGGGACGGCGGCTGCTTCCTGGAAGTGGGCGGTGGCCAGGCGCTAATGGTTGAGGGCGGTTTTATGGCCCAGCCTTTTCCCCAGGTGCGCCTGACGGAACCGAGCGCCGACTATTTGCAGCAAAAGGTAGACTTTGAGGAGAAGCGTCTAAACGAATGGTTTGGTGAAGGATAGCCTATGGAATCCGTAAAGCGTAATGCGTAACGTGGCATAGCCACAACCAAAAGCAGTTACGCGGAGTTACGCAGAGTTTCACGGAGAAGAGCGGAAAAAATCTCTGTTTCTCTGCTCCTCTGCGTCAAAAATTAACGCATATCGCGCAAACTTTGCGGAGTAACTCCGTAAG